>JAGQPO010000148.1 GCA_020426665.1 Planctomycetales bacterium | reverse complement strand
CGCGATCGAACTGCATGCCTTCGACCCATTCGACTTCCGTGGCGAGGCTCTTGCCTTCGTCAACGGTGATCACGCCGTCCTTGCCAACTTTCTCCATCGCGCCGGCCAATAGTTCGCCGATTTCGCGATCATTGTTCGACGCGATCGAGGCGACATTCGCCATCTCGGCTTTGTCCTTAACCTTGATCGACATCTTCTGCAACTTGGCAGTGATGTCTTCCACGGCCTTCTCGATGCCCTGCTTCATGTGAACAGGGTTCACACCGGCGACAACGCCGCGCAGGCCTTCGTTGAAGATCGCTTCGGCCATCACGGTCGCGGTCGTGGTTCCGTCACCGGCGACATCACTGGTCTTGCTGGCGACTTCGCGAACCATCCGGGCGCCCATGTTCTCATAGACGTCTTCGAGTTCAATTTCCTTCGCAACGGTCACACCGTCTTTCGTTACGGTCGGGCTGCCAAAGCTCTTTTGAAGAATGACGTTGCGACCCTTGGGGCCGAGAGTGACCTTGACGGTGCGAGCGAGTTTGGAGACGCCCCGACGAATCGCTTCGCGGGCTTCCTGATCAAATGCAATGATCTTTGCCATGGAATTCTGTTTTTATGATTGATGGTGAAAGGGTTTGGATCAATTTGGATGCTGTGCCGATTAGCCGACGACCGCCAACACGTCGTCTTCACGCATCAGCAGATACTCTTCGCCATCGATTTCGACTGTTTCGCCGGCGTAGCTGCTGAACAAAACGTGATCGCCCACCGTTAGTTGGCTTTGACCACGGGTGCCGTCATCGAGAAGCTTGCCGGTTCCAATGGCGACGACTGCGCCACGAGCCGGTTTCTCACGAGCCGAATCGGGAAGTACGATTCCGCCGGCGGTTGTTGCTTCGACTTCTTCACGCTGAACCACGATTCGCTCGCCGATCGGTTGCAATCGAACGGAGACTTTTTTCTTGGTGGCAGTCGCCATAGTTGCGGTTACCTTTTCTGAGTGCGGGAAATGAATGGGGGAGTTGTGTTGTCGTGCACCGCCCGGCGCCGGACCGCTTAATAAACGATCCGCAATTCGCCGTCCCCACAGGCAGACGATTGCTGGGCGGAAATTTGTCTGGAGGCCAAGGTCATCTGTGGGCCAAGGTCATTTCGGAGCCGTGTGGCCGCGCCAAGATGACAGTTTTCTTGACTTGCACGCCGAGTAGCAAACGGTGTGCCAGATTGTGACCGTCTCCCTGATTGACACTCCCTCCAGCTTTGGGGCTTTTCAGCTTCCGTTAAACTGCGTCAAAGGGAGATTCTTTCAGAACACCGGTCCAGGCGAGCTATCTTGGTGCATTTCACGATTCTGTAACAGGGGCCAAACCGCTGCTGCGGCCCGAAATCCGTCTAATCAAGCAGGCCCAAACCGCCCACACCGGCCGACTTCCACATGATTTACTCCCTTCTGCGCCGATCACGACAATTTGGCAGACGGTTTCTACCAGCCCCGTTTCTATCAACTCCATTCCGATCGCCAACAACCTCTACTTTTCCGATGGCGATGTTTCTGCTGGTCAGCTGGGTCATTGGGATCGGTCCGTCGAGTTCTGACGCCAATGCCCAGTGGTTCCGCCGCCGATTCCAGCAACCAACCTATCGTCGCCCTCCGGCGCCGCCGAATCCTGCCCCCGCAGGCGTCGGCCAGCCACAGCAGCCAGCCATGCCGAGGCAAAATGGCCAAGCAAAAGGCTCCGAGGTCTCAGGTGAATCGGAGGGGAAACAGATTCATGATTCCAAGGCGACAGCCTCTCGCGAAGCACGTACCCCAGGTTCCGTGTCACAGTCCATATGGGCATCGTCCGCTGGAGCCAGTGGCCCGTTGGCCATGGATCATGCGGCTGCAAATCAATTGGCGTCGATTCGCATGCCGGGCGAATTCGAACATCAGCGCGCGATCATGCTAAGCATCAGCGATTGGATGCCACACCACTTTGCGATCCTGTCGCAAATCGCAGAGAAAACAAAAGGTCATGTCGAACTTGTGATTTTCTACAACGACCTGAGACAGTTACAAGGTGTGATCGAACATTTCATCGCCCAGCGGGTCGACGGCGGACACATCTGGTTTTGTCCTCATGAGTTGGACACGATTTGGTTGCGGGATTTTGCGCCGCGAATCGGCGATAGCGATCAAGGCCCGATTTCACTGGACTTTTTCTACGAAGGCAGTCGCCCTCGTGACGATGCGTTTCCGCGGCGATGGGCCGAGCAGTGCCAAACCAGTTTGCGAACGGTTCGCTGGACGGTCCAAGGCGGGAATTTAATGTTTAACGGCCAAGGGATTGGCGTCGCCAGCAACCGCATCTTTCAAGACAACGCGATCACTTTCCCCGGCGCCAGCCGACCAACAGACCCATACGGCGAAGCCCGACGGATGGTCGAAGCGGAATTCAAACGCGCGTGCAATCTAGATCAGCTGATCATCATGGAACCTTTGCAAGAAGAGGTCACACGTCACGTCGACATGTTTCTGACCTTTTTGGCGCCCGATCACGTGCTGGTCGGGCGGCTCGATCGATCGGTTGATCCGGTTAACGCAGCGATCCTGGATCGCAACGCCGAAACTTTGGCGAGGGTCCAAACCGCAGGCGGGCCGATGAGAGTTTCTCGCGTCGATTTTCCTTCGCGAAATGGCAAGCAATGGAGTTCATTGACGAACATCATCATGGCGAACAACTTGGTGTTGCTGCCGCAATTTGATTCCGATCCCCCCGAACTGATTGAACGTGCCAGACGAACCTACGAGCAACTGATTCCCGGATGCGTCGTCAAAACGGTCGACTTAACCAGCATGAAGGCGTTACAAGGATCGTTGCACTGTTTGTCCATGCACTTGCCACAGTTTGCCCCGTTGCCGCCGGTGCGATACCGATACGAAGCGTTTCGGCGTCAGTTGGATCAAACGGACAAAACGGCATCGGCACCATAAAGCTTTGACAAATTCTGATGGTGGGTTTAGTCGCTGATCGCTCCGCGATCAGAGCGTGTGATCGCGAAGCGATCTACGACATTAATTCAAAACGGAGCACCATTTCAATTGGTCCGCCGATTGCAGTATGGTTTCGGATGTCCCGGTTTCCTGCCAATCAATGCTTTCGAGCAAATCAATAAGGTTTTGCGATGTTGATCTTTGATCCCGTTTATTTGCTTTTCCTGGCGCCACCGATGCTACTGGCAATGTTTGCCCAGTGGCGTGTGTCCAGCACGTTTCGTTCGATGTCAGAGGTTCCGGCGCGAATGAGTGGCGCCCAGGCCGCTCGTCAAATGTTGGATTCGGGGGGCCTTTCCCAAGTCGCAATCGAACAGATCCCCGGACATTTAAGCGATCATTATGATCCCCGCGGAAAAGTGCTTCGTCTGAGCCCTGAAGTGTACGGGGGGCGGTCGATGGCTTCGCTGGGAGTGGCCTGTCACGAGGCCGGTCACGCTTTCCAGGATGCCAAGGGCTACGCGCCGTTGGTTATTCGCAACTTGGCTGTACCAGCGGCCAGCTTTGGCAGCGGGATCGGCGTCACGCTTGCCTCCATCGGGTTGTTTCTCAGCTATCGAGCACCGTCGATCGGTAACACGTTGTTGCTTGCCGGCATCGTGCTGTTTTCCGGCGTCGTGTTCTTCCAAGTCGTGAACTTGCCGGTCGAGTTCGATGCCAGCGCGCGGGCCCGCCGGCATCTGGTCGATGCAGGTTTGATCTCGGCAAACGAAGAACATTTTGTCGCCAAAGTCCTGAATGCCGCGGCGTTGACTTACGTCGCCGGAACGCTGCAAGCAATCATGACTCTTGCGTACTTCATTTTTCGCCTGATGGGTGACCGCCGCTGACGCGGGGCATGCGTGCCGCCGTTGATCGCTGGTGCATTTGCTGCAACTGAGAAATAGGGTTTCGATGGTAGCGGAAATCGTCGGCGGCTTTCCGCGATTCCTGACTCCACCACGAAACTCTTGACGAGTTCCGCTACCCTAAGATTTAGACGGAACAAAACGCTTGCTGCGGCTCTCCGGGGGAGCTGGCGTGAGCGTTCATAGCGGCTGATCGAAAGGAACGCTGTTTGGTGAAACACTTCGGCGTCGATTCTCGCTACGATGGGCGTCATGAACGACGCCCTCCGCCAGATCATCGAAGGCCAATTCCAGGTCTACAGCCAATTGCCCTGGCTGATGCTGTTTCTTTTCGCCGTGCCGTTGGCGGTGACGGCATGGAAATTCCACACCTTCCCGACTCGACTGTGGATTGCTGTGCTGGCGTTTACGCTGGTCAGCAGCGTGTTCACGGTGTTTACGCCGGACGGATTCGTTTGGGTGATGGCGTTGGATTGGTTGCTGTTTATTGTTGCAACCATTGATTTTCTGTCGATCTATTTGGGGACCAATCGCGGTATCGACGCCAGTCGCGAAATCGCCCACTCCTGTTCGTTGGGTGTGCCGGTGGACAGTGATCTGACGATCGAAAACCTGACCCGCCTGACGCTTGTCGGAGACGTCCGGGATGATTTACCGGCTGGCTTTCATTCCGCTCCGGACCGGCACCGATTACGGCTTCCTTCCAAGGGGCGTGTCATTTTTCGGCGCAAGCTGACACCCGGACGCCGGGGCGCTTTTAAGTTGGAATATGTTTCACTTCGTTTTTACAGCCCGCTGCGTCTGTGGCAACGTTACTTACAAATCCCACTTGAGAGTCAATTGAATGTCTATCCCGACATGAAACAGTTGACCGATTATGCGCTGTTGGCTCGCACAAATCGACTCAGTTTGATTGGTGTTCGCCGGACGCGTCGGATCGGACAGGACAGCGACTTCGAGCGTCTTCGTGATTACAGCCGCGACGACAATTTCCGTCATATTGATTGGCGCAGCACCGCCCGCCGCAACAAGTTGACCGTTCGCCAATTTCAAAGTGACCAGAGCCAACGAGTCATCTTTTTGCTCGATTGCGGCCGCATGATGACCAACACGCGCGACGGATACACGTTGCTGGATCACGCACTCAATTCCGCTTTGATGATGTCCTACGTTGCACTTCATCAAGGTGACGCGGTCGGGATGCTGTGCTTTTCCGATACGGTTCACGCCTACATTCCACCCCAGGGTGGAAAAAGCCAAATGAACCGTCTGATCCACGCCTGCTTTGATCAATTCCCGCGGATGGTCGAATCCAGGTACGACCAGGCATTCCTGTATCTGAGAAATCATTGCAAACGTCGGTCTCTTGTCGTGTTGGCCACCAATGTGATCGACGAGGTCAATGCGGCTGCGATCACCGACTACTTGGGCAACATCAACGGCCAGCATTTGCCGATGGGAGTCATCCTTCGAGACCGAACGTTGTACGACGCGGCCGATCATCCCGACGGCGGCGAGATGAATATGTACCGTGCGGCCGCAGCGGCCGATATCTTGATCTGGCGCGACCAAGTTCTGAAAGACTTGGAACACCGAGGCGTCTTGCTGGTCGATACCTTTCCCGATGAATTGACCGCCCCGCTGGTAAACCAGTATTTGGAAATCAAAGCCAAGCACCTGCTGTAGTTCGGGGCGGAGACGACTGTTGCAATTAACGACTCTGTACCGGAATACGCGTAAACTCGACTATCGCAATCGTATCTCTCTGGTAATCTGGAAGGTTCGCGAAAACCTTTTACTTGACCACAGAAAGTCCCATGGCTCGTCGATCCTACAAAAACGCTCCCAGCAAAAAGTCGTTCGGCCGCAAGGCGTCCACGGGCAAGTCGGCTGGGGGGAAGAAGAAGTCGAGCAAACGCCCATCAGCCGGTCGCCCATCAGCTGGTCCTGACGCGGACGCTTCACCGGCCTCGGGAGACAAGCCGAAGCGCCCGGCGCGCCGATCCGCCGTCACTGCCAAAGCCGCCTCGCCGCAGGCCGGCAGTACTTCCGCGGCCAAGCCTTCAGCGGCCAGCACACGTGACAAACCACAGCGTTTGCAGCGACTGCTTGCCGCCGCCGGCTATGGAAGTCGGCGGCAATGCGAATCGATGATCGAAGAAGGGCGAGTCGATGTCGACGGCAAGGTCGTGTCGGAATTGGGGACGGTGGTCGATCCGCAGACCAGCAAGGTGCGCGTTGATGGCGTACCGCTACGTCAACAGAAACTTGTCTATTATGTGGTCAACAAGCCGACGGGATACTTAAGTACCAACGCCGACCCGCGAGGCCGCCAACGCGTCATTGACCTGGTTCCCAATAGCGAACGAGTTTTTCCGGTAGGACGTTTGGACCAAAGCAGTCAAGGATTGATGCTGTTGACCAACGACGGTGACCTGGCACAACAGTTGGCCCACCCGAAATACGGAATTCGCAAAGTCTATCGCGTTACCGTCGCAGGAAAAATCGATGGCGAAACGATGCGCAGCATGAGAAAGGGGATCTACATCTCGGACGGATTTGTCCGCGTGGAAGGCGCCAAAATACTCAAAACGCGCGGCCGAGCAACGGAATTGGAAATCACCCTTCGCGAAGGCAAGAACCGCGAAATCCGGCGGATCTTGGCGCGATTGGGGCACAAGGTCCAGATCTTGCGGCGGATCGCGATCGGTCCGCTAAGGATGGGTGACCTGCCGGTCGGTGCTCATCGCGCGCTGACGCGCGAAGAGGTTCGTCGTTTACGTACGGCCATCGAACACAGTCGCGACGAAGTGGAAAATGAATCGTCGCGACGCGTACCGACCGGCGGCGGAACAAAGAAGAAACGGTCTGGCAAAAAGAAGTCGGCGGGAAATCGCCGCCGACCGGAAGGCCGATCCGACGTGATGGCCCGGCGAACGCAACGCAAACCGACGACAACGAAATTCTCGTTCAAACCAAAGAAGGCTGACGAAGGTGGCGGCAGCGTCATCGGCGGTGACTGATCTCGCCCGGTTCACGCCGACGTCGCGATCGTCGCGCGATGGCGGAATCCTGGCCGAATGCTGATGGAGCGATGACGGAACGCCTGCTCAGCGATGACCTAGAATAGAACGAAACAATTGGGGACAGCGAGGCTCTTCCTTCTCTGAAAGTTTCGATTCTGCTCCCAGGGCTCGTTTATTGGCCAACTCCGATGATTGAATTTCTTGCCCTGTTTTTGGTTTGGCTGATCATCACTCTGATCGGCCATCTGTCGTGGGTGGCGGTTGCAGCGGTTTTTCGGGCGATCTTTGATATCGGACCGACCAAGACAACCGTTGAAAAACGCAGCGACGATAGCGCTGCGGCACATCGGATCATCAGCCGCCTGGCCGGCGCCATGCTGATCAGTCCGCAACAGGCGCAAGAGCTTCGTCGAAAAATCGATCAACTCGGCGGTCCTGCAACAGCGTTGGTCAATCCGATCGGCCCCGTTGCCGAAGCCGAGATCGTTTTAGAATCCCGTCCCACCCCGACGACGGAACATGTACACGCAGACGATACCGCTGTACCGGCAGCGATCGCCTCGCCGATGCCGCCGCGACAACAGACGCTCGATGAATTTCTGGCACCGCGGCCCGTCACCTCTGCGATGGCTCCCGTCACTGCGTCAACCGAGGAGACTCCGTCCACGCCACCGACAGGACTCGCGCAGCCTGCGTTAGCGGTTGAGCCGTCTGCTCGACCACCGGTCACATCGGCGCGAGCTTCGGCCGGTAAATCGCTGGCCGAGTTTCTGGCCGAACACAACATTCGTTGGGGCGAATTGATCGCAGGTTTGTTGATCGTCGTCTGTTCGATCGGATTGGTTGTCAGCCTGTGGACGACGCTCACTCAGATGCATCGCGTCATTCCGTCCTTGATCTTTTTGGGTGGGAATGCTGCCATTTTCGGCGCCGGCTTTTACACGTTGTTTCGCTGGCGACTGCAGGACAGCAGTCGGGCAACCTTGGTCATTGCCACACTCTTGGTACCGCTGGGGATACTCGCCGGCCTTTCAACCGGTGGCACCGACACCACGGCGGTTGCACTGGACGATCCGATCACGGTCCTGTCCATCCTGGCCGCTGGGGCTGTTTACGTCACATTGATTTGGCAAGCCAGCCGGGCGCTGGTGGGATCATCCGACGCGCTACCGATGACGATTGGCGTCGCCGGTCCGGCAGCCGTCTTGCCGTTTGTCCTGGCATCGATTCGCACCTGGCAGACCTCGGCGGGATTCGTCGCGTATGCGGGATCGATCGCAGTGGTTGCCGCGTTGTGGTGGATGTTCTCGCGGCGTCGTGAACTCAAAGGCGCCGCAACCGGACGCCGGGTGATGACACTTGGCATCATCAGTTTTTCGCTGGCAACGTTGGCGGGTTACCTTGCATTCATGTTACGCACGACCGAATCCAGTTGGCTGGCGATCGCAGCGGCAACCTTGCCCGGTGTCGTCATGCTCGCCGCGTCGTTCGGATCGCTGTCTAGTCATTCAAAGCAACCCAAGCTCGCGTTGGCCGGAACGGTGCTGTCGTGGTTCGGCTTACTTGCCGCCGGTGTGCTGATTGTGCCGATGATGGTATCGATGGGTTGGCTATGGATCTGGGCCGTCTCGTTTTCAGCGGCAGCCGCCGTAGCAGCATTCGTCATCAATCGTCACCGCTGGACCGTTGTCGCAACGTTGCCGATCGGATTGGCCGTCGTACTCAGCTCACCGGCAATTGCGTCCGACGTGATTTGGAGCGAGCTGCCGGTCTGGAAACGAGTTCTTGGCGGCGAGCCGATGTTGGCCGCGATCGCCGTCGGTCTGGTCGGGTTGGTGCTGTCCGCGGCGATGCGTGCGGCGGATCACCGCAAGGCGATGTTGTTATCGTCCGGCGGATGGTTGTCCTTTGCAACCGTCAACGCGGCAATCTTGACGGTTGCGCCGGAAAGCTTGATGGGTATCGTTCCGGCGTGGGTACTTTCGGTCATTTTGGGCTCCACAGCGGTTGCCGCGGTGACGATCGCATCACGCGTTTCGATCAACACGAATCCCAATTGGATCGCCGGCGGAACGACTGCCGTCATGTTCGCGTTTTGGCTTTCCGTCATCAAACCGGTCGTCATCGGCCAAGAATTCCAAGGACTCTCACCGGCGCTTCTGACGGTGATGGCGACGGCGTTTTGTGCCATTGTTTCGGCGGAATTTGCAATGCACCGCAAACCGATCGCGACCGCGCTTCGATCGTATGCTTCGGGCTTTCTCTTTGTGGGTGCATCCATCGCGATCTTGTTGCTATTGGCGAATCTCCGCGATCCAATTGCCCATTCGCTGGACACGCAAAAGGTGATGCTGGCGTTGTCCGCCGGCGTACTCGGTTGGTTGTGGATCGGATTGACCGATCGCAGTGAAATCCACCTGGGACTCGCTCGCCTCTTTTTGGTGTTGACGGCGGTCGTCGTCGGCCATCACTACTTCAACGATTCATTGCTGACTTTCGAAGCTTGGCGAAGTGGTATCGCGCTATGGGCATGGTCCGCATTGGGATGGTCGCTGGTCACAGTCATCGGTGCGTTCAATCTTGCGATTCGTTCTATCGGACGATTTCGAGATGACATTCAAGCTGATTCAACGCCCAACAACACCTCCCGTTCGCTTCACCGATTGGTATCCGATTCACTTGCCCGGCGATTGGGTTGGTACGATCCCAACCTTCAACCTTGGGATGTTGCCTCCCGCGGAGCGATCGTCGCATGTTCAACGACTGCGTTGGCGCTGGCATCCCTGTTGGCGTTTGGATCGTTGGTTCTCAGAGTCGGACTTGCTTGGGAGGCCGACATCGATCGAACGATCGGATTGCCAATCATGGTGCTGGTTGTCAGCGGAGTTATCCTGCATTGGCGCGGCAACCATGCGGCCAGGTCTGTTTTGGGTTGGTCGGTGTTTGGACGCGTTCACATGGCCGGCGTTTTTGCGTGGATCGGATGGCAGGTTGCCATTCGAATGTTGGTCGATCCGGCTGAACAATTGGTATTAGCGACATCGTTTGCGACCGTTTGCTGTTTTGCGTCCGACCTGATGCGACGGGAATCAAAACGGGACGAGAAAGAAAAGACATTGGAGCTTGGAGTCGTCGATGGTCTGCTGACGGCGATCGGGTTGACGTTTGTCGCTGTGTCGTCCGGTGCGCTATTAACCGGCGGATGGTTACCGGCAATCCGAGACGGTGTGTCGCCTGATCCGTTCACAACCGTATCGGTAGCGCTCTGGTGGACGGCGGCTGCGGTCACATCCGGCTGGCTCGGATATCGCTATCGATCAACGCTTCTGGCACAAGTATCGGCAGTCTTGGTTCCCGCGATTGTGTTGCTGGTGATGCCATTATGGGTTCCGGCCGATTGGTGGATCTGGATTCAAACGTCGGCGATCGCCAGCGGTGTATTCGCCGGTGCGTTGCATTTAAGTGGACACTGGAAATCGACTCGGTCGGACCAACCCGCCGCCACGATGCTGCAAGGAGCGATTGATTTGTCGATGGTTCTTTGCGTGTCCGTTGGTATTTCGTCCTGCGTCGCGTTGATCGCTGGAATCTTGATGGATGAAGCCAGCTGGATTCACCTGCACAACCCGGCGGGCGTGATTCTGGCCACAACGTCCGCATCGATCTTGGTTATGTGGAATCGAATTGCGGGCCAGTCACTTAGAAGTGCGTTTTCAATCTCGTGGTCAGCCACGCTCAGTTTGATGTCGGGCCATCTGGCGATGTTGTTGATGCAGTTCGCGATCCCCTCGATGACCGCCTATCGATTGTTGCCGATCGTATGGACCGGTATCGCCGTCTTGGAAATTCTACGATCGTGCCGTGACGTGTTCGGCTCGGCGGCGTCAGACCGTTTTGCCCGTTGGCATGCGGGCGCGTTAATCGTTTGCACAACCATTCTTTGTTTGCTGGACGGATCCACTGCACCGCACTACACCGTCGGATTGATCGGCTGTGTTGCCGGCGGAGTCCTGGTAACGGCCAGGGCTGTCATCGCACACTGGGAAAACTCACACGGGATTGCAACGGAAAAACGGTCCGCGATCGTGGCCCGTGGATGGTCATGGTACATCGGCGTCATGGGGACGATCTTCGTCGCAAGAACCGTTGATGCGACAGCGGGTTCGGATACTTTGATGTGGACGATGATGATCGTTTGGATCGGCAGCTGGTCAATCGTCTGGCGAGTGGTTTGCCCGGACCGGTCGGGCAGCGATCCCGGTGATCACGCGCGTCGTGCCATGTTGGCTGACGGCGAGGCCGCGTTATTTGTGTTGGTGGCATTGGCCATCGAGTCGGCGGCATCCATCGTTGCTCCGACGATCGTGGTCCGTTTGTCGACATTCAGCGATCCCCTGTTATGGGTCCGATTGGGATTTGGAATCGCGACCGCTACTTCTGTGTGCGTGCGTCATCACAGGCGGTTGACGTCGGAAATTGGCATTGCCACCGTCCTCGTATCGCTGACTCTGATCGGAATCCGCGTCGGCATGGATCAAATGGCCGGGCAATCGACGATGCTGACGATCATTTGTTTGGTGTTGGCGTCGGTCTTTGCCGTGGTCGTTTTTATGGTCGGTGGTATTTGCCGTGCGATCAACCTTGTCAACAGAAACTGGCCAGGGATGATTCCGCGTGATCCGTCGCCTTCGCTGATGTCCGTCGACCGCCTGGCGACGATTCTGATGCGAGTTGCGGTGCTGCCCGGCGTCGTTGTGTTCGGACTTTCCAGTTGGCTGTTGCTGGACCATAACTCGGACAAAATCGTTCCGGTTGCGATTTGCGGCGTTGCGTTGCTTGCCGCGGCGCTCGCCGAGTTGGCCGAGCGGACCGGACGCGAAATCGTTCGACACCACGCGGTCGTTGTCGCGCTGTCGTCGATTGCGATGTGGGCCAGCTATGACGTAGCGTCAAATGCTCTGCCACTGTTGGCACTGTCAACTCGGTGGTTTGTCGGATGGGTATTTATCGCCGCATTCATGGCATTCGTGTTACCAAAACTATTAGGCGACCGGCTGCTGGACCGATGGAAATTGGCGATCCGCAGTGGAATTGGGATGGCGTTGTCGCTGGCGATCGCGTCGTTGATCGCGTCTTTGGTGCAAGAGGCGATCGTACGAGTTTCCGGCCAAACGGACCTTTTGGACAAGCCGCTGTTCCTGGGAATGGCCGCAACGCTTGCTCTGTTGAGCGTCCTGAGTACGCTCGGTGGAATCCTGAGCGGTCCCGGGTTTTCGTATCGCGATGCGTGGCAATTGAGCGACCGTCGCCGGAGCGGATTGATCATTGCGGCACAGGTGTTCGGCGGGCTGACGTGGTTTCATCTGTTTCTTTGCAAAAGCCCGCTGGCCAGTTTGGGTCTTCGCGCGTACTGGCCTTACGTGGTTATGACACTTGCCTTTGCCAGTGTCGGAATCACCGAGTGGGCTCGCCGTCGTGGCGACGACGTCCTGACCAAGACATTGAAACAAACCGCGTTGTTCTTGCCGTTGGTTCCAGTGATCGGATTCTGGCTAAGTGGATCGTGGGTCACGTCGCTGTTTGGTCAATCCGACGTCAACGGTTGGCACTTCATCCAAGGACGTGTCTCGTATCATGCGTTGTTGGTCGCAGCGGCACTTTACTACGGCGTCGTCTCATTCCTATGGAAAAGCGGTCGTGCAAGATTGGTATCGATAGTGATTGGGAATATGGCTCTGTGGGTGTTCCTTGTACAGAATCCGGGCTGGGGATTCCTGACGCATCCACAAGCGTGGCTGATCCCGCCGGCGATCTGTGTTCTGCTTGCCACCCATCTTCAGCGCGAATCACTCGGTCAATCAACCGCATCAGCGATTCGCTATGCCGCTACGTTGACCATTTATATCACCAGTACGGCCGACATGCTGATCCAGGGAATTGGTTCGACGATTTGGGGTCCGATCGTGTTGATTTCTCTGGCACTGCTGGGCGCCGGCGCCGGTGTTGCGCTGCGTGTTCGACCGTTCCTTTATCTCGGCACAACGTTTGTATTGATCGGCGTCACCAGCATGGTCTGGCATGCCCAGGAACAGATGGATGCGGTGTGGCCGTGGTGGGTATTCGGCATCAGCACCGGAGTGATGCTGATGGTCGGATTGATGGCAATCGAAAAGAACAAACCAAAACTGCGTCGGATCGCAATGTCACTGCAACAATGGGACGCGTAACAGACGTCCGGCGCCTGTTGCCGCTGAAAAATATCGACGCTCGCGGATTTGGCATGGTTCTAGTGTTTCGTCGAAATTGAATATTAGGGTCAATCGCGACTTGTACGACGGACATCCAGTCCGTCGAAATCGACACTTGTCGACGGAATGGAAGTCCGTCGTACCCCCAAATGAAGAATTGGCGGAGCGCTAGAAGTCAAGTCGCCTTAGGAAGTGTTGTTCGAATCGGGCGTAGTCTTGTCCGTCGACGTCTCCGTCCCCGTCGCTATCCAGACTCGCATTGAATCCGGCGTCTCCTTCCTGTTTGAAGGCCGTCAGTGCAAAGTTGCCATAGTCTTGGGCATCGACGTCGCGATCACCATCGGTGTCCCCAAAGAGTGCAAAGAACAGATCCGTTTCCAACGCGCCCACTGCAAATGCACCGCCTTGCTGGCCGTCCGAATCACCGTCCAGCGTAATGGACGTCCCAAGTGCTCGGACCTTCGTCGGATCGATCAGCAGCCGGTAATTCCCATCAACCAGCGCCGAATCGACTCCACGCGTTAGCGAACCGCCAAAGGTGATCGTCGCGACCGTGTTGCCTTCCGCATCTTCGCCAAGCGTAAATTCAGTTTCGACGATTTCTTCCCCAATGCCCACACGAGTCAACTGGAACGCACCTGGATCCGCTTCGACTTTCCCGTCGAACTTGACAACGACTTCGGTGATGTTTGATCGCTGTGTCGCGTTTACTCCGTCGGAGAGCGCCACCGCATTGACTTCGATCAGATCAACCAACGTCAAACGAACTTCACTACCGGTGACGGCAAGATCCCAAGCCGATCCCGACGGTGCGGTCGGTAATTCGACGTTGTCAAATGCCCCCGTGATTCGGCTATCGGCGCTCATCAGTACGAAGGAGTCGCCGAACTGCGGCACGAACCCATCGGTCAACTGGACTTTCAGATTCCCGCCCAGCTTGGCATCGTCGGAATGAATGATTTGATCGTATCCCAGTGCGCCAGGGTTCTTTCCGGCGATTTCAAGAATGATGTCGGTGTTTTCGGCGTAGGAGACGTTCCCATTGACTGCGACTGCCGGACTAAGACCTGGGCTGTAGGTCCCTTTGAATTCAACATTGTCGAACGAACCGGTTCCCTTCACGTAACCAGTTAGCGCGATCGAACGGTTAGGACCCGACCCAGCAACGGTTCCATTGAACAACGACAACATCGCAAGGTCGTTTGGCGCATTAATCGTGCCATGACCAGTGATTCGATTGCCAGAGGCGAGTGACAATCCGTTGGCGGCCAGCAGGGTCCCCGCCGTGGTCGAATTGCCGAGGCTGGTTAGCGATCCTAGAACGGCCTGGTCGGCATCAAGCAAGGTGACAACATTTGCGCCGACATGGATTTCGCCTTCGGTTGCGAAACCCGCATTCGAGGTCGCATCTCCGATGATCAATGGACCGTCGGCGGTTATCGTCGAACCGCTCGCCCCGAGAAATGCTCCGGAAACCGTGCCACGGCCGAACAGTGAATGCCCGGATTCCAGATTTAATGTTGTGTTGGCCGAAAGCGTTCCGCCACTGAGTGTGGTCAGCGCGGGGAGCTGAATCGGCGTATCACTTTCGAGAGTTAACGCGTGGGCGCCAAGGTGAAGTGTGCTGGGTTGGTTCTCTTGTCCTGCGATAAAATCGATTTGTGACATGCCGAGAAGATCCAAAGGCTCCACACCTGTGAAGCGGATTGTACTTAGCAGCCCTCCATCTTCGGCAACGAACTCCCCGTCTCCCATGTTGGTTCCGGTCGATCGATAGGTTCCACTGGTCGTCGATCCGGCATGGCCGTTGATCGTCAGGCGATCATTGCCGCCGACACCGGCGTTGAAGACGACGCCTCCGGGAAGTTCAAAAAATCCGCCGATGTTTAGATCAATTGTCACGTGTTCATCGACATTGTCGGCTCCGGTGACAACGATTGAATTCGTATCCGCCAACGGCTGGTCCAACAGGACCGCCAAGTTTGTGTTATCGACGATTTGGATGTCGTCGCCATCGCGTCGAACGGTCAGATCCGTACTGGACATCGACGCCAGATCGATGGTCAGTTCCGAAATGGAGGGGCCACCGACGACCGTGATATTGAAAAGTCGCTCGATCGTTTCGTCGCCATCGCTGCCGAACAATTTGATCGTGTGAATGCCTCGGTCTGCGAAGCTGAAGTTCCGCGTCACAACCAAATTGCCGTTAACGACCGCAAATCGATCGTCTCCGTCCATCGTGGGATCGATGGCAATCGTATTGGGATCTTCGTTGTCAAGATCACCACCCAAATCAAAGTTGTCGGCGTCAATGCTGATCAGCCCGCCGACGACGTCGTGCCAATGGGCCGTATCAGCGATCTCCAAATTCTCCAGCAAGATATCTGTCGGTGCATCGTTTTGTCCCATGACCGAAATCGTTACTTTGGTCGTGCTGCCCTCATCGCCGGCACCCGACGAATCGGCAATCGAATATTCAAAGACGACATCCAGCGTTTGACCGGCGGCAAGGTGATCGTACCGTCCATCGGGATCAAACTGATACGTGCCGTCAGCATCGACTCTCAGTAATCCGCCGGAGGGGACCCTGACAGACTGGCCCAACGGCATTGCGTTTCCAGCAACCTTCAAACCAACCACGGCAATCGAATCCCCTGCGTCGACATCGCTGTCATTGCCAAGGATTCCGGGGGCGGCAACGTTCAGCACACTGTTCTCGGCGATTGAAGCGTTGTCGACCAGGGCAATCGGAAAGTCGTTCGCTCCGTTGATCGAAATCGTAAGTCTGGACAAGGAGTCGCCGCTGGGGGCGTTGGAGATCGTGAATTCGAATACCTCCGACACGTTTTGACCAGCTGCCAAACGGTTTACCAAATCGCGAGTGTCGTCAAGATTGTACCGATAGGTCCCGTCGGTGCTCCAATCAAGCGTTCCATAGACTCCTTCAATATCAACCGCATCGTCTGTCAGCGCGGAACCCGGCACGCCCGCGACGGAGACACTGGAGACTTCCAATATCGTTCCCAAGTCGATCACGCGATCGTTGTCGGTCACGTTGCCGACGATCGGTGCGAATTCGTTTTCATTGGCGACGATAAAGTCATCCAGCACGATGGGAGCATCGGCGGCCGTGACCAAGAAGACGGTTACGGTGGCGGTATCCTCGGCACCAAATTCATCGGTGACCACATAGTTAAACGTATCCGTTGCCCCGGAATTGAGTGGCAACGCCTTGATATTGTCGTTGCCCCGTCCGTCGTAGATGATGTTTCCATTGACGAGCGAAAGTGCAACACCGCGCTGTGAAAACGCATCGACACGAGCGATCGAAAGAACGTCGGCCGCGCCCTGATCACTGTCGTTGCCCAACAACAGGTCCGCCGTCAGTTCCTTTTCCGTCAGTGACGGAAAGACAATTGGGATCGTATAGGTTGTGCCCTGTGATTGATCGATTCCATCGTCACCGGCAACTGGGGCGACGTTTTGAATTTCGATGTTTGCCGTGCTGACGGTCACCGCGCCGTCACTGTCGGTCACAGTCAGTGTTGCGACATAGTTGCCCTGTTGTGTGTAGGTGTGGTCGACGACGACCGACGGTTGAATCACGTCCGCACCATCGGCGGTGGCTGCCGCATAGTGACGCGAAACGTCAGTCGCCGAAAGCGGCTTGTCGTACAAGGCGACTTCATCTAGTGCTCCGGCAAAGAGCCCTGCAGAGCCGCCCGCGCTAAGGGCTCCCAACGTAAAATCCAAGGCGCCCGTCAATTGACCGGTCGCGACAATCGTGTTCGGGTCTTCGACCCCATCCAAGAACAATCGCATCGTGCCGTTATCGTTGACCGCGACCAAATGGTGCCACGTGTTGGCGGTATAGGTCAGCGAGGAAATCAGGTCTTGCCCCCCGCTGCTGCCGCCTGGAACGCGGTGAAGATAACGAATCTTTCCGCCGCTGGCTGTTTCCAACAGCAAACTGGTCCCGTTGGGATCCGCGGCCGACAGCAAGTCCATCCCTTCAGCTGTTGAGTTCGCGTTGAACCACAGTTCGATCGCGTATGAACCGCCGGCACCGATTTGACCGTCTGCGAACTGGCTTCCGAGCGCAATCCCTTGACCACTCGTACCGATCAGAATGCCATTTCCAACAACACCGTCTGCTCCGACATCAACACCCGATGGCAAAGCCGTGTCAAATGCGTTGCCTAACGAACCGATATTCGATGCGCTGGCCGCGCCGGAACTTTCATTGAATTGGAACTGGACCAAGGGATCGTCCAGACGTACCTCGGCACCATACTGGGTCACCCAATTGACACGCTGGTCGGTGACTCCAACGGTGCCGTCTCCCCAATCGATGCTGTACGTCAAAGTATCGTTAACGCCCGCATCCGACACTCTGGCGGTCAATTGAATCGGCGCACTTTCCATGCCTTGAACGTCGTCCATCACGATCACCGGCGCCGCGTTGGCAACGGTGACATTGGTTTGAGCCTGTCGCACGAACGGTGTCCCCAGCACGGTATCGGTAACCGTCACCGAGACGACGTAATTTCCGTCGGCCAAGGCTCGGAAAGCGAATGAACCCGGATCCACGGTCGAATCCACTTTTGCAGCAATTCCCGTAACATTCCAAACCACATCGCGTGTCGCTAATTCTTCGCGATCAGGAAGACCGGCAATCGCGAAGGTCAAAAGATCGCCTTCGACCGATCCCACGGCGGGCGTGACAATCGAGATCGACGGTGCAGCACCGACGTCGAATGTCACCGTTTCACTGTGGCTGAGCCTGACAAACGGACTTCCGCCCGAGTATTGCAAATCAAATAACTCAGTGGTGAACGAGGTGGTGTTGTCGATTCCGTTTGGCTGGACCATCCCAAACGAATCAAAGATCCGGCCCGATGCATTCAATCCCGTTGCAATCTCTGTGACGCCGCCTACGGTCACAGTCAACGTTCCGCCTGCCGCAATCGGGTCATAGTCGATCGTCCACGGATAGGTCCCCGCGGCCAGCGATGTTGTGGCGGCACCATTGGTATTGCCGATGCGGAATTGATTGCCGCTCTGATTCCCCCATGCGATGCCGAATGTGTCGCTGTTTCCGCCAAAGGTTTGCGAATCAAAAAAGCCGAATCGGAAGTTGGTGTTGGCGTTGTTGGGATTGTCAAACCGAACCATCCCAGACGCGGAAAAGGCATCGGACGCTACGTCGAGAGTGCGATCCAAATTTGTGTCCGCGATAAACGCCCCTGGCGAACGCGCCTGGAAAGTTCCTCCAATCGTTCGCGAATCAATTGCCGCGTAATCATTGCCGTCGTCGTGATTGCCAACTCCGATCCAGTCCCGCACGTCTTCGTGGAAAACATCCGTGATCGTCAGCGTCGCCTCGTACGAGCCCGAGTCAACCGGCACGAAGTGGTGGTCGGCCGACGTCCCGGTCGTCACCGTCGCATTGGCGAGTTTGACATTCCATTGGTACTCACGGTCCACCGCGTCGCCGGTCCCTCGGAGCGGACCCGACGGGGCAAGTTGGCTGGAATGTTCCGATGTCAGCGAAACGATCTGCCCGGCCGACAGACTGCCTTCCGGTGCTGTGATCATCGCCATCGGCGCAACGTCAAAGATTTGCACGAAGGTGTCCGACACTCCGCCATCGTTGTCCGTCACCGTCAACTTGACGGTGTAACGTCCCGAGTAACGGGGAGTGAATTCGAACTCCGTCGAACTGCCGGTAAAGATCGCTTGGCCGTTATTCGTTTCGACTTCCCAGAAGTATTGTAATTGATCGATTACGCCCGGATCAAAAACGTCCCGGGCATCGAAGAACATGGGGCTGCCGACTAAACACGGCCCGGTATCGGTGACATTCAGACTGTTAATCGCCGGTGCAACATTTTCGACATCAATTGTCGTTACCGATCGATCGAATCCGCCGTCACGGTCTGTCGTAACCACAGTCAGGAAATACCGGCCTTCGTCGATTACGACACTCGACGAACCGAGTGACGCCGGTGTATCCGAAGTAAACCGCACGAGACGTTCTTCACTCGGCCGCACCAGGATCTGAAGATTCTTGACCGTGTAACTGGATGCGTTTTGCGCGAATGTCCAATCAGGGTTCCCTGTGGTCTGATTGCCGATACCAAGATCGTCAATTCCGGAACTGAAATCCGACGTGAACTGATTGTACGCAAGCAGGGTTTGGCCGATCGTCCCAGGTCCGTCACCGTCCAGATCGTAATTGTGAATCTGGAAAGAACCGAATCCAGCGTTGGTGTTCGCCCCTGAGTCGTCGAAGTCGTACTGGGCATTCGACCCAATCCCCGCGATTCCCGATGCAGTGGCGCTGTAACCGCTGGGCCACATTTCGACATTGCCTGTTGAGATTCCAACGCCCGTCACAACGTTCGCATTGTCAGATGCGTACACGTTCATGTTGTTGACAATTTGCTGCCAGACCACGGGATTATCGACGTCGTGAGGCAGCCCCAATTCACTGGCAATTGACGTAAACGCGTCGACTGACACATAGACCCATTGCTGATCGGTACCGTCATCCAACTCCAGATAATACGCAACTCGATCAAAGGCGTAATTGACTTGCGCGGCATTGTCGACACTGTAGGGAACCGGTGTTGATCCCCTGAAGTTACCGGAATCGGGAATCGCCAAGCTGTAAATCAGCTCATACTCATTTGCTTCGGCTACTGTATCAACCGAATTCGTAAAGTACGGGACAAGACTGACATCCTTGCCAAGTGGACCGCGATCGACTGCGACGTCTCCGGCTCCTTCATCAAAGGCCAAATAGAGTCTCAGATTACTGTCGTTGGTCTTGATCGTTCCATTTCGAATGACATTGACCTCCGCAGCGGTTAACGACCGATTCCAAAGAGTGAACTCGTCTAGCGATCCGACAAGCGACTGTGGTGCCCGAACGCCACCGCCCAGACTGATTTGATTTTGTCCCAGAATCAATCCGCCCGACGCGACCGACAGCGGCGACTGAGACGTCACAATTTTGGTCCCCTTGCTGACGCCGTCGATGAAGAGTTCAAGCAAGTTGGATTGTAGATTTCGTGTGACCGCATAATGTCGGTACACGCCATCGGCAAGATTGGGGACACCATCGTTGGTCCCGTCCCAAGTAACAACGTTTCCTTGAACATGCACCGTGACTTCGTTGTTGTTGCTTAACAAGACTGCAAATTCGTCAGGTCGTGTTGCGTTGGAGCCGCTGATCACCGTTTGCTGGCCAACCTTGGTGGTTTTTAGCCAAAACGCCGTCGTCAAATTCGACACGCCATCCAAGGTGCTTTCCGACAACGCCAGACTTTGGTTGTCGAATTCGATTGCGTGATGGGTCAAGCTGGTCGTCAGTCCCTGCGGATTGGTCACGGACACGCTGGTGACCAAATCCGGGACATCGGCCGCACCTGCATCGCTGACAACAATCTCACCGATTGATTGCCCGTCAACCAAGATCGACGCGCGGAAATCGGTGGTGATCGTTGCCGGTCCGATCGAAAGTGTCTGTCCCTCCAACAACGTCCCCAGCGGCGGAACCGAAAGGACGGGAGCCACGTTCCGAACCACGACCGGGAATTGTTTTCCGGCACTTGCCACGCTTAGCAGTTGGTCGTCTGCCGGAGTGATCGAGAACGCGACGGAGGAGATTGACATGTTGGTGACGGGAACCAATGCAGTATTCCAATTTGGCGCTCCAACAAGCGTTCCCGTCAAACCGTTTGGACCGATGTCAGTGGCTGTTGTAGCGGCGACATTATTCAAGGGCCAATACGCCACCGTGTTGAATGCGACCCCAGAGAGTTGACCGTCCATCACATCGCCCAACTGAGCGTCGGTCAGTGAAGTATTCCACAAACCAACGCCGCGCAGCGAACCGTCAAACCTTTCGTTCACAGAGGTGCGTTCACCGATCCGATAGGCAGCCGTCGTCACCTCGGACGGCAATGTACCGGTGACGCTGCCGATCGAAACTCCGTTGACAAAGAATTCAACGTCATTGTTCGCGTCAAGAACGGCCGCAATATGGGTCCAGGTATTCAGGGGGATCCCTGCGGCGATGTCATAATCGCGACGCCCGAAAGTCGTGAACCGCAAACCGTTGCCGACCAAACCAAACCCGAAACCGTTTCCTTGCGAGCTGAAGACCCGTTTGACCCCGGAGAGCACAGACGGATTGATCCAGGCCGCTATGGTAAAGTTATTCGTTAGATTCCCGATCTGTGTCGGGGAACCTAAGTCAATCGAGTCATCCACGCCATCCAGACGCAGCCCATCGGGCGTGACAACGGTGCCCGCGACGGGCGTGAATTCGGTGACTGTGGTCGCAAAGGTTTCGCCTTCATTGATCACCAGATTCGTCCCAGGTATCATCAACGAAACTTCGCTATCGATTCGAATATCATCGTAGCCCCGACCATCGGTCGGTATCGAATAGTCGTCGTATTGCTGGAACTTGATTCGGAAATTTGGTCCAAGTGAGATCCCCGCTGCCGACGCGGCGGCCACCAAATCAACCGTCACCTGTTGCCATTGTTCGACGTGCGTTGCATTGGCCACCGTGAACCAATTGATACCATCTGCGCTGATGGAAACACCATCGCCAATGACGCTTCCGGTAAACGTTGCGGGCAACGAGAATTCTTCGTCGTTGGTTTCCGACTGGCGGAAATGCAATTTCGGCGACGGAATACCCGACAAGTCGACCGTCCAAACCGCCTCGTTCAAGTTGATATTAAAGTCATTGCCGGAATCCATCCACAATGCAAACGTCCCTTCGCCTGCGCCCACTTGGTCGGTGACACGGATACGGCCATGAACGCTGGAACTGGATGTCGACCACTGTGGACCGAGCTGCCCGGATTCAAAGTTCTCTGATTGGAAGGTAAGGGTTGTCGAACTCGGCAGATAAAGCGTTTGCAAATCAGGCAGCGCCGCGATCATTTCACGAGTCGCCTGTGACGTCGAATCAATTCTCGTGTCGCTCAAATCCAAGTAACGCAGATATCGCATCCGCGACAGGATCGGCAACGACGCATCGTCGATCGAAGTTCCACTCAGGTCCAGGTACTCCAAATACTTGGCCTGTTCCAGTACGGCGATGTCGTCGATCAGATCGGAATGGGCAATCAGCCGGTCGAGCGACGCGATTTCACTGGCATGGATCACCTGATGAATGATCGGCTCGCCGGTCGCAGAGCTGGTGACCGGTCGGTCGAGCTGGCGCGCGATCGCGGCGCGCAATTCCGGTTCGACACCGATGTCGCTGGAGAACAACGACACGTTATCGACAAACCAGTCATCGTATTGCGGAGCGTCGCCGGTCGAAACAAACCGAATCTGAAATGAATTCGTCAGCGCATCTGTCGGAATCGAAACCGACCGTTCCTCAAACACGGTCATATCGGGACCGCTACCCAATTGCCGTTCCAGCTCGATCCAAGAACCAAACGCCGATGTTCGGTATTGAACGACCAGATCATCACCCGCATCCGGAGATTCACCACGGCCACGCCGTTGATAGGAATAGGTCAACGTCGCGCCGCGAGACCCCGACAGATCCATTTCGCGAGATTCCAACGTGTCGGTGCCGTTTAATCGGACGGATCGATAGCCGCTCGGTTCCTGGATGCCGCGTGCACTGACTTCCGCATTGGAAAAGTACCAATGGCTGGATTGCAAGAAATCAGACGAATCAAAGTCGTCGCTGAAGAAGATTCGCTCGTATTCCGTGTCGATCAAGACCGGATCCAAGTCCGGCAAATCGTTTCCATAGCTCAACTGCGAAACGTCGACTGCCACCAAGGGTGAATCAGCGGTATCGGCATCCAGGATCTCCAACCGCTCCGCCGAAACGATATCTGCGCCGCTGCCGCCATAGATTCGGTCGAGACCATGATTCCCAAAAATCGTATCATCACCATCGCCACCATAGATCTCGTCACGATCAGGGCTGCCATCGGTTTCGATGATTTGTTGCGAACCTGCCAGTGGTGCATCAAAGTCGATCGTAAACTTTGTCGGACGCAGAATCGGGAGAATATCGGACGTCTCGTAGAATCGAATCGCCGCGATTTCACCTTTGAACCGACCAAAACCACTCAGCCCCGATCCGCCGCCGAATCCGGCGGAGTTCATCCCGATTCCTGCGAAGCTCGATCCCGCCCAGTCGGTCAATCCCGGCGCCGCGACTTCCGGTCCCACGGCTTCGCCATCGATATACAACTGCACGGTTTTGCTGACGCTGTTGTAAACACCGACCGCTTGGATGAACTCCGTGCTGTTTGTAAACACCTGTGAACGCAATTCAAAATGCTGCGACGCGCTGCTTTGGATCGCAAACAAAACCTGGAAACCACCGGTGACCTGTTCGACGTTCACGGACATTCCTGCGCCTGTGCCGCCTGTTTCAAAGACGATTTCATTGCCCAAGGTGTCGCTGGGTCGGAACCAGACTTCCCATGCCGCCGAACGTATGGTCGGGTTGCTGGGCAGCGAATCCAAGGAAAGGAACGACCCTCCGCCGGTGCCGTCAAAGACGTAGGCCGCCGTGATGCCCCTGGTGCTGGTCACGTCGGTATTCAAAACCGCGCCCGTCAACGGCGCATCAAACTGTGGATCGGCCAATCCCCCTTCCCAAACCAACGGCGTCGCGTCGTCGGCCCGCGAGGCGTCAAAGTCCAACGTTGCTGGAATTTCAGCCGAATAAACTTTCAAGAAGTAGGTTCCCGATTCGATCGTGCGCAGATCGATGTTCGCACGATTGGAAATCAAGACGCGACCTGATTCATCCAGCAGATCGGCACGCACCTCGCCGGCCAGCCGAATGACATTGCCTTCGCGACCGTCACCCAGCGTTGTGAATCGGAACCAGCGCACCTCTCCAGGTGAGGCCAATTCAAAGGGATCGCCGCCGTCATCGAATGGCACCGTCCGCCCGTTGCCGCGGTCGATGACAAAGGATCCGCTGCCGGCGACGGAGTGGTTTTCCAACACGACAAAGTCAGACTTCGGAAGATTGCTTCGATCGCCGCCTCCGGTAATGGCATAAACGATTCCGCTGCGTCCATGCGACTCGATCGCCAGATCTGCATACCCGTCGCCTGAGACGTCCAAGTCGGGCGTCCCGGCCAGACGTGTGAATGTGTATGGCAATTCGGCAACCGACAATGTTACGTCGAACAACGCTTTGCCATTCACCGCCGCGTCATAGACAAACACCACACGCGAACCGACAAGCTGTGCGGTGAGCGGGTAGTCGGCAAGCGTAGATCCCTGGATCTGTTCGTTGATCGCGAACACCAACTGGTTGAGTGCAGTTGGTGCATCGGGGATAATGGGAAGTTCGACTTCAATCACCGTGGAAACTGCAAACGGCGATGGTACATCGTAGGTCGTTGCGCCGATGGCCGTTTGCACCGATTTGGAGCCACTCAGCGAGATCGAAAAGGCCGTCTTGGAACGCTTTGCAAAATCAATTTGAGCATCGCTTGTTCCGATTGCAGCGACGCTCAATTGATCCGGAAGGATGGACTTTGCGCTCGCCGTCACCTTGTCGATGAATCCGCTGTCGATGGTTGCCGACTCGGGGGCTCCATCGACCGTCACTTGCAAAATCGTGTCGGCATCGGCGCGGTCAATGGTTTGTCCACTGAAGTCGCTGATCGCGGAAAACACATACAGTCGGCCTTGGTCGAGTACGGCTAAATCGCCCTTGCCGTCAAACAACCAATCGCCGGCCGTCATGGACAAAATTCCGTCGCTGAATCCTGTGATCGTGATATCAGCACCGCTTTGCAACATTTGCGACGTATCGGCACGCCCCAACCCGATCAAGACGTTTCCGCCTTGTCGATACGCCAGGTCGTCATAGCCGTCGTTGTTCAGATCTCCCAATCCTGTGGGAGTCAGGGACGTTGTCGCAGCAATTCCGTTCAGAACCAAGTCGCCGTTGATATTTAATTTCGACGTGTCACCGACTGCCAAGTCATCTGTGCCGTCTCCGTCGACATCGCCGATCACATCAACCGTGATTCCGTTCTCGGCGGCGATGCCAAGTCGATTCGCCGAAAGGATGACCAGCGCGGACAAGGGATCCACCGCCACGGTATCACCGGCCAAACTGGGCAATCCGTTTGAGATATCTTGCCCCGAAAAGACGTACCCGATGGTATCGGGATCGTATTTCCAAAGCTGTTCGCCCAATTGGCGCACGTACAGCGCGCTGCTGGACGTCACCAGTGGATCCGGTGTATCAGGCTGGATACCGGCATCGACCGCCAGTTTCGCGACATCGACTCCATCAAATCGCCACAGATCGCCGTTCCTGGCGAACACCAACTCGCCGTTGAATTCACGCAAGTTATAGGGATCGCTGACGCCGACTCCGTTGCGGTCCAAAACGCGTGCCGCATTGGCTTCGCCGGCACGGACGCGCCACAATTGGCGGCCTTCCGGACCTCCCACTGCGGAGAAGAACACCGTATCACCGATGACGGTCATGTCGTCCGGATAGGAACTGGACAATCCCGGCAGGATGTCAATCACTTGCGTGACCGGCGTCGTGTCCAGCTCCGTGACACGCCAAAGTTCCGTACCCGTTGCCGGCGAACCTGCGGCGCTCGACCCGCGCAAGATCAATTCGCTTTTGCCGGTCAATTCGTCGTAGATGTGGAACACACCATTGTCGCCTTCGGTCGGCGCAAACACCGGCGTTCCACCGGCCTGGATTGCCGCCAATGTGACGGTTTGCACGCTGATGTGATATCTCGGATCGATGTACTCGTAATCGACCGGATCGTTGACGCGGTACAAGGCTTCGATTTCACGATCGCTGAGCGCGCGGTCATAGATGTACACTTCGTCCAACAGATCGGCAAACTGTTGCCCGCCACCTTGGTAGTTGCCGATCGCAAAAATATTACTCGACCCCTGACGGTCGGACGTGGCAAAGTAAAACCCATCCAGAAAGAACTCGGTCAGACCCTTGGTGCCAACCGCCGTGATCTGGTGCCATTCATTGGCCCAACCGGGAATGTTGAAATCTCGACCGGAATCACGAAACTGTTCCGCCGTTGTGTACATCCCAAAGCTGTTGGTGCCCTGTTCGATGATGACTTGGTGGTCATTGTTATATCCGCGGAACAACGTATTCCAGGCGGGCGAGTCGACCAGCCCTTTGAACCACGCCGACACGGTGTAGTCGCCACCGGTGTCAATGCCGGTGGTTCCGATCGTGATCATGGCGTTCGTATTATTGAACTGGGCCGCATTGCCGCGAATACCGCCCTGTGCCTGGGAGACTCCGAACAGAGATCCGGCGTGATTGAAATTGCCCGACGAATCACCGCCCAGGTTGCTGGTATCAAAGCTGTAATGCAGAATCGCGCCGGCAGGAATCCCCGATTGCCAGGCCACCGAATTTCCGTTCTGTGCATTGATGGCCGCGTTGTTTGACTGTGTCACGAACGTTCCGCTCGTGGCATCAAACAATCCTTCGGAAGACGATAGATAGGGCTTTTCGAGACCGTTATTGTCGATGAAGGTGCCCATCTCGAAACTGTTCGGCGAGTATTGGCTGAATGCCGATCGTTGTTGGAAGACACCACCGACCTGCTCATAGATTTTGACCCGTGAATAAGTGGTTCCCGGTGCCTTTGTCTTGGTCGCCACCCACAGATTGCCGCCGGACACCGTGCCGGCAACAATTTCATCGTTGAACGCGTCGACTTGAGAGATCCCATCGGGTGTCAATTCATAGACAACGCCTGCCTTGGAGATTTTCAAATTGTCGTGATACGATTCGGTCCCGGACACGTCGAACGCAACCGGACCGAAGTTGACGGAAGTTTCTCCGGCAATGAATTCCGTATCGGTGATGCTGTTGAACCCTACACCAGACAACGTGTAACTAACTTCGATCGAGTCCACGGTCACGTCGATGACAGTCACGGTGATCGTCATTGGCCCGACCGGGGTCCCCGACAACGGCGTTTGATTGCCGGATTGATCGGCAAAGACGTTATTATTCGCGTCATTTTTATTTGTCGCAACGCGGTACTCCGAAAGAAACGTTCCGTCGCTGCGGAAGAGCGCAAGCCCCGCCGTCGATTGCGCGAATTCGGTGGGGGCAATCGGATAATTGAATCCGAAGTCAACCGAAGCACTCTCCCCAACTTCACTCAGCTTCGCCCCTTTATTCCACATGAATCCGGCGGTACCGGTTCCCGGGTTCAAGTGTGCCAATCCGTTCTGAACGAATGGAGCATTGTCGGCATTGCTGAAGATGTCCACAAAATCATACGACGAAGCAAAATTGTCCGTTCGGAAATCGTCCAGCACTCCGTCGCCGTTGTGTAACGCGAAGACTTGATCGCCGTTGACTAAGACCAGGTCATCGCGGAAATCGATCTTCGTCGGATCGTACGAGACGTCGCCCCCGTCGCCTTCGTACAACAATTCGATCACATCGCCGTTCTGAGGATTCAGCGTTCCAGAAGTTGTTGTCGAACTGATCAACAAATCGCCGTACAAATCGCCGTCGTAATTGATGATCGATGCGCTGACGTCCTGTGGTGACAGTTGTGCGTTACTGAGAGTGAACAAACGGCTGTTGAAATCCGCTCCGGTCGTTCGCAGCGTTCCGGTGACAAACGCTTCGTCCCAATTCTTTGGCCAAACGACCTTCGACGCATTCACTGTGCCGGCTGTCTTGCCGCCATAGATCACACGCACGTTGGTTCTTCCGGCGTCGTTCTGCACAAAGGCGAGATCCGAAATGCCGTCGGCGTTCAAGTCGCCAAACGTTTCCACGGGGGTCCCCAGTGCGGAATGCTGGATCGTCACATCAGCGATCGCTTCGACCTGCAACAAATCATTGACGTTCAACGGGCCAAAGATCAAATAGCTAAGCGAGCTGCCGCTGACGATGTAATCTTCATTGCCGTCATCATTAAAGTCGCCGATGGAGGCCGGAGTTCGAAGCGCTCCGTCGCCATCGTTTTGGACCCCATAAGCCTCACGCACAACGTTATCAATCGTCACCGTTGTATCGTCGGTATACAATTCAACGCCGTCGCGTTGGACCACCAGGCTCAAATAGGGAGCCGCAAGGTCATACTGATAGATCTCGGGTTCAAAATTAAAGAACTGGAAATTTGCGGGCTTACCTGGCGTAAATGGATACGCCGTCTGTGCGACCGCAACGCCCGGTTGATTCCCAAAAATCGTATCGGCGCCGCCATCACCGTTGATCAAATCATCGCCAAGCCCTCCGACGATGTAATCGTCACCGGGACCGCCGGAGATGGAATCGCGAGAGGGAGATCCGAACAAGAAATCGTTACCGAATCCGCCATTAATGATGATGGATTCCGACGCACCTTGCTCCGCATTGCCACGTTTGATCCCCCATTCTTCGAAATTGGATGGATCGGCCGCCGCGTCAAGAATGGTATTGCCGCCGACGACGGGAATGATCGGCAGAAACTGAAACGGCGCCGCATCGGGCGAATCAAGGTGGACGACGTCGTCACCGGCTCGCAAGTCGAACTGGATGTCCTCGATTTCCCGAGTCTGAAAGAACATGTAACGCTGCTCGTAAATCGTTGCCTCGCCGGCATCCTGTGAACCGTTCCCGTTCTTGTCGACAAAGGTAGTCCGGTATTCTTGTTCTCCGATATCCCAAACCAGACTGGTGAATTCATAGCGATGCAGACCCGTGTTGTAACGAAGCGATGCATAGTCAGGCACCGCAAAACCACGACGGTCGAAATCACCGCCCAGGTACAACACGCGGTCTCGACCCTCGCCGCCGATCAATTGCTCGTTGAATGTCGGTAAATAGGTTGCGGTCGCCGGATCGAACTGTGAGTTCGGCTGGTTGCCCAGCAATGGCAATCGATCAGGCAGGATTTGGAAAGTATCGTCGCCTTGTCCGCCGAACAACAGATCGCTCGCGTTGCGGTCGTAACCTCCCGACAGGACGTCGTTGCCATCGTTTCCAAAAATCCAATCCTCTCCCGCGCCGCCCCGCAGAATGTCATCGCCCGAACCACCGATGATCACATCGCGACGTTCGGTATCCTTGCGCAGCGACATGTCGATTTCCAACGGCAGATCCAAGCCTTCGAATTCGACGTCCGACAATCCATTAAGATTGAAACGCAAATCATACAGCGTCGGAGTTTTCGGACTGTCCACACGCAACCAGTACGTCTTCCCCGGATCCAGACCAACCAGTGAGATGCTCGCCTCATCGCCCGACGTGACATAGCTGGCTCCGTTGATTTCATTGGCCGATACATCGACATCGGCTCCCTGTTCAAAGATCGTCAATCCCAATCGGTCGATCGGCGAACCGCTGGCCAATTCGATGCGGGCCGACCCGACGACCGATTGATCGGAGACACGGAAGCTGTACCAATCTTGGTCCTCCGGATTGTCGATCGATAGACCGGTAAAGGTGACGACACCGTCTTGAATCGCATGGCCGTCAAATGCCGACAGCGCCGTACCGGACACGTCCGTTGGGTCGGTCGGCGCAATGAGTTCAAACGCATACAGCGGGTCATCATTTCGACCGCGCAATAGGTTGGCGTCGACTGAGGCCTCGGCCTTGTCTACCAGAATCGCATTGCCGCCTTGAATCTCCACGCGATCGTCGCCGGGGCCGGCGTCGATCCAAACCGTTTTTTGAACTGTCGGACCGACATCGATTCGATCGTTACCACCAAGTGCGTCGATCAAGATCACCAGAAAATCTGCTTCAGGTGGCAGCAGACTCGCCAACAACTCGGACTGTGCGGCCTCCGCCGTCTCACTGGGATTTCCGATCTGGTCCAATTCGGCGCCACGTGCTTGGGGATCCGATTCGCTGAACAATTGATCCAGTTTGAATCGCAGGTCTTCGTCGCTCCAGATCGGGTTGCCGTCGCCGTCGGTGGCCTTGAAATCCAATCTGACCTGCGCGCTGAAGCTGAAGTTGCCGTTGTTCTCGGTCAGTCGCGTGATCAAGTGATGATCCGTCAACAAGCCGGGTTCGGTCACAAAATCGACTCGAATCTGATCAGCGGCATTGGAGCCACCCACGTACCAAATTTGATCCGATGCTTTGGCGTACTCCTTCCATTCCTCGCCTGCCAATCCGTCGTCCGCCGACTCGAACGTCGTTCCGTCGGCGCGATACAACGTGTCATTGCCGCCGTTGCCATACATAAAATCCAGTGTTGTCCCGCCAAACAATAAATCGTCTTGCTGGCTGCCAAGAATCCGATTCAGCCCCGTGACCTCCTGATTCCGAGCGGCTCGCACCGGTCCGATCTCAACCGCGTCATCCGGATCAAATATTCCGTTGTCGTTCAAGTCACCATCGTCATTGAACAGCATTCCGTTTTCGTCAATGAACACACCGAAACCCCGATCCACGTAGGTTTCCGGAGTGCCCGGCGGAACGATTGCCGGTTGGGGATCAAAGCTCCAGGCGTAAAGAGAATTCCTTCCTTGCCCACCGATCAGATCGTCGTTGCCCTGGCCGGCGAACAGACGATCGTAGTCATTGGCGATGCCGCCGCCGCTGTCGCCCCACAAGCGGTCATCACCTCCAAATCCGAATGCAATGTCGCTGCCGATTCCGCCGTCCAACCGGTCGCGTCCGGCCGATCCGAGCAACGTGTCGTCATCGCTATTGCCATCGAACACTCCCACAAAGTCGCGGGATCGATTCGACAGTGATGTCGTATCCAGCGTTTCCAAACCCAGCACGTCGGCCGAGTTGACCGCTCCGGATGCCACCGCCAAATCGGTATAAAATCCGATCAAGTCGTCGCCGGCCAGTCCCGAAATGCGGAATTGTTCGACCAGCAATTCGCCCGCGGCGCTGAGCATGTTCACAGGGATGGCATTGCCGTTGTAACGCACCGATGCGGTCCCGTTTTGTTGACCGATCAAGATGACGTCGTCACCCGGTGTCCCGTTGATCGTGAAAATATCCGTCGCATTGTCGTCGGGCGCCCTGTCCAGCGGTGACTCGTTGGGGCTGTTACCGAAATGCCCATCGATCGTGTCTTCGTAGAAGGTGGCAGCATCGATCTTGTCGAATTCGTCGTTTCCTGGTCCGAGCGAAGTCGGCAGTACAAACAAGTCGATCCCCGAACCGCCGTATTGACGATCACTTCCTTTTTGGCCATCGATCAAGTCGGTTCCGGCGCCGCCCCAAATTTCGTCGTTGCCGCCACCGCCGAACAGTTGGTCTTCGCCGCTGCCGCCCAACAATGTGTCATCGGCACCACTGACATCCGCGTCGTTGCGTTCGGCATACAGGGGGCCGGCCAGTTCATCGCCGACGATAAATTCATTGCCGCTGCCACCGGACAGTAACTCCTGGCGAATGTTGCCATGCAAAACATCATTGCCGGATTCGCCGAACAATTGATCACCGCGAAGCAGACGTTGGACGGTCACATCGGTTGTCGGCGCGTACGCATACAGCGTGTCACTGCCATCGCCGCCGAACAAACGTTGTCCCGCCTGATTTGCGCCGTTGCCGGCTTCGCCATAGAGTATGTCGTCACCGCCGTCGCCGAGGACTTGGTCGATGCCGTCGTTACCGTTTAGAACATCCGCACCAGCTCCCCCACGCACCACGTCGTCATCGTCGCCGCCGAGTACGACAAGGTCATTGCCTGATCCGGCATCCAAGTAGTCCAGCCCAGCTTCGCCGCGCAGTTCGTCTACGTCCGCACCACCGAACAAGACGTCGTTACCGATTCCGCCCAACAACAGATCCCGGCCGTCTCCCGCGCTGCCATCAAGTGACAATCCCGCGGTGATCGTTGGAACGATGGGTATCGCGACATATCCGGTAGGAAAGTCCAACTCGGCCTGAACAACTTGTTCAAGCACCATGAAGTCGGCCGGAGAGTCAAAGTCGGCGCGACGCCAACCCAGTGGGACGATGCCACCGAATAGAACGTCATTTCCATCTCCACCGCGGACGACGTCGTCACCGAGCGAGCCCGCCAGGAAATCGTTGCCTTGCTGACCGTCGATCTGGTCGATGCCGTCGCCACCGAACACATCGTCGTCCCCATCACCCGCATAAACAACGTTGTCACCATTGCCGGTGTATACGACATCGTTCCCGATCCCCGTGGTGACTTCATCATCGCCATCGCTGGCCGCCACGTTCAACATGGACCCGACCAATGTCAATCCGGCAAACGTCACCGAGCCATCGTCGCCGAGCACGAAATTGTTACCGTTGCCGGCATCAATCACGTCTCGGTTTCCGCCGGCGATGATCACGTCGTCACCGCCGCCTGCCGTGATGATGTCCACGCCGCTGCCATCTGAACTCTCGCTTTGGGCAAGATTTGGCAGCAGCGTTTGGCTGGGCGGCGTCGCGATCCATTGAACCAAACCGCGATCGCCCAACACCAAATTACGTCCCGCACCCGGGAAGATCTGGTCATCGCCGTTCCCCGCAATCACCACGTCGTCTCCGTCGCCCAAAGTGATGTGATCATTTCCTCCCTGGATCATCACACCGCTGGCCATCGCAACGGGACGCCCACCAGAGAGCGTGACAACGACCGGATCACCGGCGACGACGTTGGTTCCGATGCCACTAATGAAGATGCGGTCGTCACCCAGTCCACCCAAGACCAGGTTGTTTCCGCCGCCTGCGATCAACCTGTCGTCACCATCGACATGTCCGTTGCCGAACATCGACGCATCCAACGGCAGGATCGATGCAACGGATCCGGCGTCGCGAATCAGTTCGACGAAATCGCCGACCAGCGTGTTATTGCCGCCGCGACCGTCAATGTAGTCCGCACCGCCCAATCCGATGATACGGTTATTGGCACCGCTGCCGAACAATGTATCGCCAGCCGATCCTCCGGTGATGTTTTGCACATTTGACACCGTACCGATTTGATTTCGATTGCCGCCAAGATCGATCCACAGCGGCGTCGTCCAGTCACTGTAATCCAAATGGTCTTCAGTACCTCCGCCGCCATCGGTGTTCCCGGTCAAACCGGCGAACGATGCAAAGACGAAATCGTCATTCACGCTGCTTCCGGTCAGGTTTTCGACGCTTGCAAAGTCCACGAGCAACTGCGCGACCTGCATCACATTGCCTTGGTTCCGGTCCAGAATGTTGGCAGTGATGGAGTTTTGCCGTAACGAAAAATCAAGTCTGTCGGAATCGGCATCACCAACGGTGCGTGTGCCCAGCAATCGCCCGGTCAGTGATCCGCCCGACGCGACAAAGAACGTATCGTCATCATCGCCACCGGTCAGATTTTCGAATCGGTCAAAGGAAAAAGTGTCGTCGATGATGCCGCGGTTGGGGCCATCGATCACCCAGGTCGACGCCAGCTGTTTCCCGAACAACGTGTCCGAATCGTTGCTGCCGGTAGCGGATTGAATGTTTCGGAACTCGGCAAGGTAGCTGGCGGTCGAGTCTTCCAAATCCACAAATACGGGACCGGTGGCAAAACGATAATCCAGTCGATTGGTTTCTTCGTCCAGTTCACCACCGCCATCGACGATGCCCACAATGTTGCCACCGGGATGGAACACAAAACGGTCGCTTTGTTTACCACCGGCTAGGTTTTCGAAGGCTTCGAAATTGACTTCTCCGTCGATATTTCCGCTGCCATCCCCGTCGATGTTCCAAGTCCGATTGTCGAATTGAGAGTCAACGAAGATCAACTTGTCGTTGCCCGATCCGGCGGTAACGTTTTCGATCCCCTGGCCCAAGCCGCCGAACAAATCTCGTGCCAGCGGTGTTCCCGCAGATTCGACCACCGTAATCCGATCACCTGTTGGCAAGGGCTCGCCGCTATTCGGATCCACCCGGCTAATGGTGACCGTCAAATCCGTCGTGAAAGCGCTAAGATCCAACGAATCGTTTCCGCCTCTTCCGTCCAGCGCCGCAGTGGCGACGACGCCATTGTCCAGCACAAAACTGTCGTTGCTCGCTTCTCCGCCGACGGTTCCTTCCATGTTGCTGAAGACGAGCATCGGATCATGCGTCGAAGTTGCCACGCGTCCGCTGCCACCACCGGTCAAAGACCACGTGACATCGGCAATCGGAGCAGCGGCGGTCGTGTAAACCTCGACAACATCGCCGGCGCCATATTGTCCGTCGACAAAAACGCTTGCCAACGGATCAGGTTTAATTCCATCGCGATCGACGCGAATGGTGTCGTTACCTGCGCCCGCGAAAACCGATGTGGAGGTGACGGTTCGAACTCCGGTGATGTTCAATTCATCATTGCCGCGGCCCAACAGGATTTGAACACTATCCATGTCGGCAAAATCGATTTGGCCGCCGACCATCCCCAGACCTGTAAAGCGTTGGAACGTCCGCAGCACTTGTACGGGATCGGTGTTGCCGTGAAGACTGGGCTCTCCGCCGCGATAGAATTTCCCTTCGCCTTGCTTGTGCGTTAACGCAGTACCATCACTTCCGAACACTTGGCCGCTGCCCGGATAGCGAACGGCGACTCCATCGGCATCGCGCACCGGATTGAAATTCGCGTCGACAATCACGTCGCCGCCGAGAACCGGTTCTCCACCGTTATAAAACTGTTGTTCGCCCGCGACGTGGTAAATAATGCCGCCGAGAATGTCCCGAACGGGTTGTCCGTCGGTTCCAATGATCGGTTCATCACCGTAGTAAACGATCGGATCGCCGGCGCGGTGCAGCACCTGTTCGCCGGGATTGCGGTAACGAATGATGTTGCCGTTGCTGTCGGTGACCGGTTCGATGCCGAAGTAAGTAACCGGATCGCGGGCATCGTGCAGCACCGGCAATCCGCCGGAAAAACTGTCGACCGGTCGTTGATAAGCTCCCAATTCACCGACCACATTGTCGGCAACGCCTGTGTTAACAATGTTGACCGTATCATTGCCGGCCGCGGTTCCGGCGACCAAGCCACGAACATCCGTACTGTCGAACAACAAGACTTCTTCGCTGGCATTGACCGTGATCAATTTGGGCGGGCTTTTGAAGACGATTTGATTGTTGTTGGGGTCTCGCTCGATAATCTCTGCGTTGACGACGTTTCCATTTCGATCGATCCACAACCGTTCGCCGTTGGAATTGACATCTTGAACCAGATGTTCCTGAATGATGCCGGACGAATTGATTTTGACAACTCGCGCCCAGAGGTTGCCGTCTCGGACAAAGACCAGAGGCTTTAGATCCGTTAACGCATAATTTGTCGTGTTCGGAGGGGTATCCAGATCTGTATACGTTAAGGTCGGTTCCGTGTTGACGTACACGTTTGGAATATTGTTCAGCAGCGCGTCGTGCAGCGACGGCACGTAGGCGCGTGGCGTCACAACTTCCTGGACATGCGCATCGCCATCAATGACCAGTCGGGCGCCGATGTCTTTCACCGACCGCGAGACACTGTCGCGCACGTTGATGACATCGTCGCCGGCGCCGCCTAAGATTTCTGTGTCACCTTGGATCGATTCGATATCGATTCGGTCGTCACCGGCACCCATGACGATCCGGGTCGATCCGGTGTGGGTCGATTCGATACGGAAGTAGTCGGCGGGTAGTCGCGGTGCGACGACATCGATCGGATCTCCGAGCCGAATGTCTAATTGTTCGATGTTTTCGTATTCGATCCCGTTATAAGCTTGCCCGGTATTGCTGGTGCCACTGCCAAACCCGAGTCCCTGGAGTTCGTGGTAGGTCCGTTTGATCGGTCCGGGCGGGGTCGTCGGATCATCGTCGGTGGCGCCGTCACGCGGCGTGATGACCGTTTGGAATCGCGGAACGAAACCGTCCACCATCTGTGGATTGCCCGAAGCGTTGTTTTCCGTCAGCGGTTTTCCGAACAGGTCTCGTTTGATATTGCCATCGCCGTCGAGTTGATAGATCGGTACCTTGCCGGCTTCGAACATCGGAATGAACCGTTTAAGAGCGAAATCGGCCGACGGCAGCACAGTGCCATTGACGTTGCGATAGGTCGTCCCGGCGACCTGAACCAACGTTTTATTGAACAAGTTTTCCGAATCCAAATAGACGCGATAGCTGCGGCCACCAACCGATTCGAATTGACCGGTGTTGACATACCGGGTGCCGAAACCACTTGGTGACAGAACGGTGCCAAAGGAATCGGTGTAGGTCGCCGACCCATCATTCTGCGGTTCAACTTTCACGAGCCGCACTTGGTTGGACTGGTACCGGTCCGCGTAAAGTTGATACGAAATTCGATCCACCACATCCACTGTTGCCGTGGTCAAAACACCTGAGGTCGTCGAAGTGCCGTCTTGGTTGTGAACAATGACTAGATCGCCTTCGCGTTCAAAACTTGTCCCACCGTCAATGGTGACTTTGCCGCGAATTTCCGAAACGTCAAACGTGCGAGGAATCTTGTAACCGAACGCCGGCGGATCTACCCGCACGGCAGGTGGCGTGAACAGTTTTTCCGTTGGTGCTTGCGGAACATCGTACGGGATCGGTGGAATGTCGAACGAATAGAAGATCGTCTTAAAGATGTGCCACCACGCCAGCCGTTCAGAATAGGAACTGACGGTGGCAATCGTTTGGTTGATCACACCTTCAATCGTCGCCCCAAGGCTGGAGGGCGAGCCGTTGAAGTTGCTCAACAGATCACGCAGGGCAACTCCGCCAACTCGAATTTGGGTGTTGGTGAGGTACAAGCGGACCAATTCACTGTAGACGTTGGCGGTCACAATGCCCGGCAGATTGACGCCAAAGACGGCGTATGAAAATGCATCCGTCGCGAAATACTTTGGTGCGGGATCGACGGTCTGGTGCAGCGGCGGCTGGGGATCAAGCACCGTCAAGATCGGCGGTTGATAGGTAAATTCGGGAGGATCAAAGACCAGCGTGGTGTGGTCGCCGCCCATGTGAATCGTGTCGTCACCGCTGCCGCCACGAAGAATCAAATCAACGTCCTCGCTGCTGCTGAGGACGTAAATCTGGTCGTTCCCACCGGCGGCGTTGACCTCCAATCGTTCAATTCCCGTGAAATACGTGATCCGTCCCGCACCAGCCACGGAGTTTTTTGTCACGACAAACGTGTCGGCGATCGGCGTGCCGTTGACGACAACGGTATCGGTTCCCGGTCCGCCCTGGATAAAGACCGGCGCATTTTCAACATAGGAGTATCGGTTTGACCCGGTGCCGCCGAACAGCCTGATCAAATTGGCAATTTCCTGATCTTCCGGAGTTGCCTTGGTGATCACCAGGAAGGTGTTGATGATAAACGTGTCATCACCGCTGCCGCCGTCCAAAAACAGTTTTGCGGTGTTGTGGTTGACTTCGAACTGATCGTCACCTGCTTCGCCAACAAGAATCATCACGGCGGAGTTGCCGTTGGTCATGTTTTCTTCGTCGGCCACCGGAATGCCGAGTGGGAATTCGATCGTGCGAACTTCCGGATCCGGGATCTGGGGTACCGTACCGACGACCGCCGAATCGCGGCCCGGACCCAGGTTGATGATCGTCAATACGGCATTGTCATCCGAAAGAACCGTGTCATCGCCAAGCTGGGTATTGATCGTGACTTGTTCGAGCTGCGAATAATTGATCCTGTCCGGCGTGCGCGTCGGGTCTTTGAAGTCTTTCAAACCGACTTCGATCAATCCGGCTGTAATGTCGCCGGCTTCCCCGACGCCTCGATTTAAATAAACGAAATCGTTACCGGCCGAACCGTTGACAACCAGCAAGTCCACGCCGCTGGGGCCACCGGTATCGAAGATGTTGACTAACGCAGCGTTGCCGGCCAGGTTAAGAACATAAAATTCGGGATTCGAACTATCGCCCGCCAAGCCGGTGGCGGGATCGATCGTCCCGGTTGTCCCACCGTTGTCGAAACTGACTTGGCCTTCCCAAGGGGTAACGTGAAAACTGACGCTGCCATTGCGGATGATGCCGTCCTGGTCATTCAACACCAAGGTGTTATTTTCGCTTGCCAGCATTTCGTCGTTGTTGATGTCGCGGGTGATCCCCGTACCCGACAAAATCGCGCGTTCGAAGATTGGTTGTCCATTTTGCAACAGACTCTCAACCTGGGTCGGATTCATCACCCCCAGTGACGGTTCGCGATAGGTGGCGGCATACCGATCGGCGCCGTCGACAAGAATCGGGAAATCAGGAACGGGAAACTCAGCCGACGCTCCGTCATTGGGAACCGGAATCAATTCGCCACCGTTGTCGGCTTGAAGCAGTCCGGCGAAGAAGTAGTTACCGGTCAACGTCATGTCGACGTTCTGATTCTCCATCAATGTGTCAACGTCGGAGGGGTCGGTGCTGCTGTCAAAGAAGACGTCGATCCCTGCATTGCCGGAGAACGTGTCGCTGCCCGTACCGCCGTACAATTGGTCAGCAAAACGGGTACCGCCAAGCGTGTCGTCGCCCGATTCACCGATTAACACGACTGACAACAAGTCTTGATCAACGGCCGATGCGTCGATCGCGTCATTTCCGGCGTGCGCATTGATCGTCAATCGATCCCCAGTTGCGCGGTTCGCATTGGTGATCGAGATGTTCATCGTCTCAGCCCCGACGGTTCTGGAAACGTTCAATCCGCTGCCGACCATCGTCACCGCAAACTGATCTGCGTCGCCGCTGTGATCACCGGTCACCGTTGTCTGACCGCCGTGGATGAATAAAGAATCGGGCTGCGAATCCAAGACGGCTTTTCCGTCACTCGTTTGCAGCGGGACTTCCACCGCGCCGACCATCGTGTTGGCGCTTCCGTCGGGCAACACGATCGGCCGACCAAACTCGTCCACTCGCTGAAATCCGGTTCCGTTGAACGTCATTTCGTCATTGCGATCCAGGATCGGCTCGTCACCGCGTCGCAGCACGGCGTCACCTGGCGCGTAGGTTTCGCCAATGACCAGACTGCCGGGGCGATGCAAGACATTCGAACCGGCCGCGTGAAACAGCAGCTTTCCTTCGCTGCTTCTCAGGTGTTCGCCCGCGGCGTGCAGTTTGGGAGTGCCGAAGGCGAGTATACGATCCTGTCGTGTCCGTTCGACGGGTTCGCCGTCGACCATTTCGACATACTTGACGGTCCGCGTCGATTCCGTCACGCAAGGTCCCACGCACTGTGGAACACCGAATTCGTCGAAGACGCGTTCGCCGCCGACCGCCAAGACGGGGTCATCCAGGAAATGTTGGCTGCCGATTCCAAGTCCGGTTAAATCAATTCGTGTGCGAGCCGTCGCCGCGGCCCGACTGGTCGCCAAAGCGATCGTGTCGGCGTCAAGAACGATTGCGAAATAGACGGTGTGATCGGACAACCCTCCGATGGCCGCATTGGCTGCATCAGCGACTTCATACTGAATCGGATCACCCAGCGCCAGTCCGTGTCCGGGCATGGTGATGGTATTGGCGGAAAGATTAACTGCGGCGAGATCTGCCGCATCAAACGGCAACCCCTCATAGAGCACTGGCTGGTCATTTGCATCGAGTACGAATTCTGACCCCAAGTAATACTTTGGTTCGCCGCCGACATAGGTCAGCGGCTGGCCTTCGTCATCCAGCACCGGTTCCCCCGGCGCATAGAACTTTGTTGTCCCGTCGCCGTCGGTCAAAGGATTGCCCGACGCATCGACCGCCGGGATGAACGTTCCCGGGTTGGCTTCGTCCTCAATCAGCCAACGATCCACGGTACCGTCCGGGCCATTGACTTCGCGAAGTTGCATGATCGAGTCGCCGGCCAATCCCAGATCGACATTGACCGCAGTGACGGTCGTGCTTCGCAAATCGTTGATCGTGACGACGTCCGCACCGGCCCTTGCATCGATTTCGATTCGCTCGAAATCGGTCGTGGCCAAGACTCTTCCGCCGATCGTCACACCGACTCCGATTGCGGGTCGCGATTCGGAAAAGGCTTGACCATCCGGCCGTATTGCGTTCCACGTCGTACCGGCAATCGTCATTGCCGCGACATCAATTGCGTCGATCCCGGATGTTCCCGCGACGTAGAAAATGTCGGTCCCGCCGCCGGCACTGATAAAGGTATCAACCCCGTCCTGAACCGTGATCGTTTGCTCTTCGCCCGCTTCATTAACAATGGTTTCGGTGTGTAGATCCGCCCAACGAATCGTGTCGTCACCCAACCCGGCCACCACAACGTCGGCGTCCGCCCCGCCGACCAAGTTGTCGTTGCCGGCTTGTCCGAGCAACACGTCCATTCCCGCACCGCCGTGCAATTGGTCCGCGTCGTCGCCGCCTTCGATCCAGTCCTGGCCATCGTCGCCCATCAACGTATCCAACCCGGCACCGCCATAGATCACGTCATTGCCGTCCCCTCCAGAGATGCGGTCACCGCTGGGGTTGCCCACAATGATCGGTTCGTCTCCGCCGCGCAAGGTGTCATTACCGCCCTCGCCCATGATCGAATCATTGCCGGTTCCACCATCGACAATATCGTCGCCGTCCCCGGCACGGATGATGTCGTCGCCGGCCCCGCCGTTGATGATGTCGACACCGGCACTTCCCTTGATGACGTCGTTTCCGTCTCCGCCGTTAATGGTGACGGATCCGATTTTCAGAGGATCACTGCCGGCAACCATGATCACATCGTCACCGGACCCGGCATCGATTTCGACGTCGACGGTGACTCCGTCGCCGATCAGGATTCGATCGTTCCCTGCTCCGGTATTGACGACGATTTTGGAGATCGAACTGACCGGATAGCTCTTTGTCTCCTTCTCGCTGGTGACGTCACCGGGAATGGTCAGCAATTGTTCTTCGATTCCGCTGAAGGAAACAACGATCATCTGCTGGCCATCGATCTCTCGCTGATTGACCGAGATCGATTCACCCTTCATCGACTCGGGATCAAAGTCGGCCACGTCGCCGGTCAACCGCCGCGCGGCGCGATCGCCGACGTTCAAATTCAACACTCCGCCTTCAAGTTCTGCGAACGTCGGCGGAGCCTCCGGCGTGCAAACGACGTCAAACTGCAACAATGTTTGACGCAGGAATTCGAAGCGTTCGTCGAAGACAACGATCGGCCCGACGGAAATTTGGAAGAATGCTTCCAAGAACAAACCGATCTCACCATGCGTGTCAAACACACAGTGGGGGCCCATTGCGAGCCGCTCCAACAATTCGTTGACTCGCAATTTTCCATCGTTGTTGGGATCCGCCAGGTTGAAATCAATGTCCGCAAAGATTCCGCCCTGAACACCGGCTTCGACCAACCCCGGCACACCAACCGATGCACCCGCCGCAAGGCTCAATCCAAGTTCCAATTCATTGTTGTCTTCGTCACCTTTCTTGTCGCGGACAAAGAACCCGTTGAAGATGTCCACCACGTTGTTGCTGGCGAAAAACTGGTTCAATCCTGAGGTGTCGAATCCGAAACCGATATCGAGCGTGATGTCGGCTCGGCCTGCGATTCTCGCATTGAGTCCCGGGAAAATCGTAAAGGATTGCGCGTACTGGAACGGCAATGTTAACGGCGGCATGTCGTACTGGAACAGCGTGATCGGATCGGCGTCCGGGTCGCCGGCGATCAGACTGAAGATCGCGGTCGGGTCTTTCAGAATGGGCAGACTGATTCCCTTCAACCCTCCCAGCTTTCCGATGAAACCCTTTGACTTTTTCGTCGCTGGGGCACCGGTCGATCCCTGTCCCGATGGATTGTTCAGTTCTTTGTCGAGATTGTAGTTTTTGTTTTGGTCCTTTGGCGTATCAGACAGTTTCTTTGTCCCGTCTCGCAAATCGTTCGCCCCGCTGCCATCCATGATGACAAAGTCGCCGAACCCGATCATGATCGGACCTGGATCGGCCGGCAGGCTATTGACGACGTCGATCAAAGCGATCAACGCATCGATGAAACCTCGGTTGAATTTTTTGCCTCCGAACAAAGCCGCCAGGTCGACAAGCGTGACCGGTTTGGGGCCAAGGTCCGACAACAGGGGCAATTCCATCTTCAGCAGATCGACGATCGGCTTCAACGGATCGGTGACCTTTTTGATTTCCGTCAATATCGGACTGATGAACTCGCTGATGAACGAACCCAAATCCAGTGTGACGTTCTCCAGTACAAAGCGTGGCGACCCACCGAAGGTCAAACTCGACCCGCCCGCGGTGCTCAGTTTGACCTCGGCAAATGTCTGGTCAAAGTGAATCGTCGTCATGATGCTCGGGAACTTGGCAGCGTCGCCCAACGCCAGTTTCGCATCCAAATCGACGTCGGCCTCGATCGACAAACGGGCCTCGACGTCCAATTGACTGATCTCGGTCGCCTTCAACCGCCCGCCGCCGCCTTGAAGATCAATTTCCAGAGACCCGAACAAACCACTGGCAAACCCGTCGTCCCGCAAAACGCCCGCCGCGTTCTTGGCATCAATCGGAACGTCGGAGATGTCCAATTTGATGAATCCCAGTTGCGCCGTGGCGCTGGCGTTCGGGATGGTCGCCGAAAGCGTCAGTGAGATTTCTTCGCCCGTCGGGGTTGCCCCGCTGGTGTCTAAAAAGATTCCGCTCTTGTTGACGCCAAATCCAAACGCAAACAGGTAGTCCAAGCTGAACGTGATGTCGGAATCGACGTCCAATCCCAATCCCGGAATCGCGAGATCAAAATCGATCGGTAAGACTTTTCGGAAAACATTTCCCGCGATCAAAAGATTGAATCGAATTTCACCGTTGGAAACCGTCAGCGGTACCTGGTCTGACAGACTCGCGAGTTGTGTTTCGGCATCCATGTCACCGGCGGCCAGGGCGGACTTCAAAACCTGCAACTCCGCCGTCGAAATGATCGGAATCGGTTTTCCGTTGGCATCAACGATCACGTTTCCGGTGGTCGGGTTGACCGTCGCCATCAGGTCCCCGATCGCGAGCACCAGTTGCTCGCGAATGATCTCGATCGTCGTGCGATCTCGGTCGGCACCTTCCAGCAGCACACCGAACAAACCGTCCGCGACGATCAATTGTTGGTCGCCCGTTCCTGCGGCCGTCATGTTGATCGCAGCCCCGCCGTCGACAAGACTCAACTTGATGCGGTCGACGCCGTCGGGGATCACAAAATAGGTTTCATTGTGCGTCAGAGCGGTGATTGCCGTCGAACCGCCGTCGACCTGATAGATCACCCTCTCCCCGCCTGTGAATCCGTGTTCCGGCCAGTAGATGGAATTCGAACCAAGGTCCAGCAACGGGTTGTCTGGATCGACCGGCGCATCAAAGTCCAGTTGCCGCAGGCTGAACAGATCCTGCTTCAGATCGGTAATGAACTCCGGTGCATCGACTAGCGCGTCTCCAACCAGCGGCAGTGCGAACGCCGGGGTACCGTCCGGTTTCAGGAAGTACTTTTCAATCCCGGCCTTCAACCCGTCGAAGGTTGCGTTTAATCCATCAACAATGTTCTGTGGGTCATTGATGAAGCCGAAAATGTCAAACAGATTAACCAAATCGGGCGCGATAACATTGAACTCCTGAGTACCGCCATTGTTCGCATCAAAGTCGATGTCGACGTGCAGGACGTTGTCTCCGTAACCGTCCCCGTTGCCATCTTCGGTGCTTCCGCCCAGCGGTGAATCGGCGGTCGGAAAGAACAACGGCAGATCGATCACCGCGGATCCGGTAAACGCAAACTGCTCGGCTGCCCCGGCAAGTTCGCTGATCAGATATTGGTTGTCATCCCCACTGTCGTCCTTCAGCTTTAAATTCCCGGCCATGTTGATATCGGCGAAGGCATCTTCGGCAGACAGTTTGACCTTTCCGATGATGGGAACATCGATGGTTAAAGCAAGATCCAACGGTTCGATCGTTTCAACATCCAAGGTAAAGTCGAATGTCGTGGTATCGTGAACATAGAATTTCGGATTACTCAAATCATTCAAGTCAAATCCGAAACCGAGATCGAAGACACCGTCAAAATCGACTTGCACCTCGCCGCCCGCTTCGAAGTTCAAGAACCCGCCATCTCCGATCAATGCACCCAGGGTATCTTTGATGCTGTCGGGGCTGGCGTCGACAAGATCCTGCAGACTGACGTCAAACGCGTAAGGGCCGTGGATGGATTTTTGGAAGTCCACGTTCATCGCCAGAATTGATTCGGCGTAGCTGAATTCAACCGGCTTGACCGAATCAAACAGCGTCAACAGGTCTCGGTCATTTTTGCGGGCGTCGAACACTGCCGGATCGATGATCGACAATGCAATGTCTTCGGTCGTCGATGCCGGTGTCAGAGTCCGTGCTGTCAATCGCGTCAGCGCTTCCGAAACGACGATTGTGGTTTCGAACATCAGGTCGCGATCCAGCTTTGATTGAGCCAGCCGCGCCGGGTCGCAAATCGCAACAGCAATCGCTTGATCGCTTGAGTCACCGCTCAGCCCCGACTGTTCCAGACGTTCCATGGCGTCCAAAACATTGACCCCAGCGGCCAGAATCGTATCGCGATCCGCCAGCGCCGCTGCGATCAATCCATCGTTTGCGTTGGCCAACGCCGCGTCGATTGCCTGATCGGTCAATCCGGCGACGTCCGCGATGTCAGTCACCAAATCTCGTACCGTCAAAAAGTTTAACGCCTGATCACGCTCGAATTTTTCAACCGCCAACTCACCTTCCGAGGCGTCAACTGGCAATTGCGGTTCCAGCAACCGATCTCGAGCCGACTTGGCGGCAGCGATTTCTTCTGAATTGTCGAATGTCGTTTCGATGTCTTCGTCGGTTGAATTGAAACTAAGCCCCACCAGTGCCAAACGTGTTGCGGCAGAGACAACACCGGGAGCGCCTGCAACCGTGTCACGATCGGCACGCAACGACAACAGCAGGTCGGGTGCGTCAGCCACCGCGATGGCCTCAGCGATCTCCTGATCGGTCGAGTCCTTGTCCAGCCCCAATGCAAGAAGCCGTTCGTTTGCGGCGACCACGTCGCGATCATTGACGAGGGCGAAGTACTCGGGCAGATCGGACGCCATCGCCAGCGCAATCTCGGCGTCGGTCGAACGACTGGTTAAATCCGGCGAAACAGCAGTCAGCGAATGGAATGCGCCATCCACATCGGATTTGATCAGCGAGATTGTTTCGCCGTTGAATTCCAAATTGACGAAACGGTCCAACTGCATCGCACTGTCGAACAAGAAATTCAGATCACGCTCGAGTTGTTGTGCATCACTGAGGCCTCGACGCAGAGTTTGGACGCCGCCACGAACCACGTCGATGCCATTGCCGCCGAAGACGGTCACCGACGGATCGGTGCCCCCGGTCAGTCCAGCGCCGTTGGAACCGAGTTTCAGAATATTCCCGTTCGAGTTAACTGTAACAAACGTGACATCCCAAATTCCAGGTTCGGAACTGGTGACCGTCACATCGGTGATCACATCCAACGATTCCAGAATCTCCTCGACCGATCCCACGCCCGTAGCAGGCGCGTTGAACGCGATCGGCGCCGTCACATTCCCGTCATATGACAACGTGAACGACCCGCCGTCCGGAGAACCGGAAATCAAAATCATCTGTTGTTCGTCGCTACCGCCAAGCAGTTCCGCAACGCTCTGGTTGATTGCGGGAATGTCCTGATATGCCAGACTGTCGGGTTGCGCTAGTGTGGTCAGCGTATCGTCAATCCCGGCCAACAAGGCGTCCAAGGAAACGCCCTTCAGCCCGAGCAGCGCCTCCATGTTCTCGGCTTTGATATTGGACGGAATACTGCTCAGGAACGCGCCGATCCCAAGGCCTTGGTTAATCGAAACTGGATTGGCACCGGTGTTAAAAGAACCGCTGATCAATGCAGGTTCCGTTTGCAACCCGGCGAGAGCCCCCTGTAAGAAAATCGGCAGGTAAAGCTCGTAGCTGCTTGTCCCACCCAGACTGGGCGAGCCGATGGTCGCGTCGGTCGTTCCGTCAGCAGCAAAGGTGACGATGCCGTCGGTTCCGAATGAGATGCCGGCATCAAATTTCAGCGTGCCGCCAACAATTCCGATTCCTACGGGGCCTAAGGCCAACGACAGGTCGATCGGATTGTCATGGTCCAGCGACACACTTCCGGTGACGGTTGGATTGCGTACAAAAAAGCTGCCGTCATCGTTCAGCCCGAAGATAAAATCAAACGATACCGCAGCCTTGAACTGGACCGGCTCGGATTGCTTGACCTCCAGCGGCAAGTCGAATCCGCCGATGGAGAAGCCGTTAAGATCCAAACTCACATCACGAGTGAAGCTGACCAAATCAATCGACGCGCTGAACTCTCGTGAGTTTGACGAAACAACTGCGTCAATTGACCAGCTTCCATCACCGCTATCGTCCAGGGCGATGATGTCGTCCGATGTCAGATCCGCGGTCGCGTTATCAAACGCCGCTTGGATCGTATTTTCGATCCGACTTTGTAGCGTCCCCGTGACGTCTTTGGCTGCATCAACGATGTCGGTCGCCACCGTGACTTCGTCGCCGACAAAGGGCAAATCGAAAGTCAGTGCCTCTTCAATTTTCGTTCCGAAACCGCCGGCCCAGGTTGCGAATTGCGAGAGCCCCGTCATCAGAACCTCTTCGTCCGACGGCGGATCCGCTTCGTCCAAAGGCGGATCCGCTTCTCCCGAAAGTGGCGATTCGCCGGCAAGCGGTGCCGTCGCATCGGGCGCGCGGCTGAATCCCGCTTTGATCACGTTTACAAACGCATTTCCCGGACCAAGGTCAACGCCTTCGAAATGACCAAATGCCGATACCGTATCCTTCCATACGCCATATCGATCTCCATCCTCGGTCGTATAGAAGATCGTATGTTTCGCTCCGTTGACGGGTGAAGCAACTTCAAAGTAATAGACCTGCTCGCCTCGTACCTCAGTGAAATTCAAGATGTTCTGTGAGTCACTTCCGTCGTAATCAATGACGACGTCATGCCCCCAGTCATTCCCGAAGTAGTACGTATTGACTTGCGCGGCTTCTTCCTCCGCAGCAAATGTCGAATTCCTGGCGCCAATAAATAAATCGTTGCCGGATGTTCCCGACGCATTTTGGATGTAGTCGAGCGTTGTCGTCTTTGCGGCGTCAAAACCGATCGCATCAAAATTCAGCGTTAGCGAATGAGATCCATATTGCAAAACAAATGGATCATTCGGCTGGCTCCGTTCTTGAAGCGTTAAGACGGCACCGCCACTGATGACACCAAATCCGTCTCGATCTGGGTCATCAAAAAACAGTGGTTCACTGCCGTTGAGATTCAGGAAATCCGAATAGGTCGTGTTTCCATAAAAGACTTGCTCGCGATCGAGGTTGACGATGACGTTTTCAGTAAAATCACGGTAGCTGACCGTATTGGAGCCAACGCCTCCGATCGTGTCTTTGGCCCCCAGGACCGTATTGGCTCCACCGCCAGGGTAGAAAAAGTTGCTGCCTGAGTTGCCGATCAGCAGATCGTCATACGGTGAACCCTCTGCGGCGACGCCGTAGATCAAAGCAAAGTCGGCAGTCGTCTTGGCGGTCTCCAAGATGACGAGCGACGACAAGTTTTCATTGACAACCACTCCATCTTGATTGTCAAGGTAAATCTGCGTGAGTCCATTTTCAACGGGAGAAATCTGCAGAGCACCGACCGCCCCGGACGCTGTGATCGCGGCCAATATTGCATCCCGAACGCCACTGGCGGTCAACGTCGAACTGATGTCGATGGCGATGTTTGGTGACGTGACGCCGCCGGCTTTGTCAAACTCAAAGACGGTCGTTGTGGTGCCGCCGGGTGATACGATGCTGAAAGTGTCCTGGTCTTTAAACCGATCGGATCCGCCATTGACGTTGATGGTCAGACTGATCGGCGCTGCACCGCCTGCGTCTTCGATGATGTCTTCGATTCCACCGAATCGACTTCCGCGAATTCCCGTTGCACGTCCCCATTGATAGACCTGGGACGGGATCAAATTGAATCCTTCAATCGTCAGTCCCGGGAAGATTTCGTAGTCGCTTCCCGACCCCAGTTCAACCCTTACTCCCTGTTGCCCGCCGGCGACGATGGGCGGCGGCACGGGAATGTAGTTGCTGTAGTCGAACGCGACACTTCCTCCCAGTCCTGCACTCACGGTGCCGCGTATCTCGGCGCCGTTGAGCATGTGAAACGTATTGACGCCACGACCGCCGATGATGTGTTCGATGTCCGACGCAACCACCAGATTCAAAAACGCCGCCAGATCAGTTGGGTTTAAATTGTTGAAATCCACTTCCTGGTTGGTCACGAAAACCACATTCATTCCGATCGAAAAACCGGCCCAACCTCCGTCGTTCGGCTCTCCGACTTGTCCCAGAATTGCATTTCTGATGTTGGTGACTTTTGAAAAGTTTTCGGTCGTGACTTCGATCACCGTGAAGTGCAGATCTTGGAACAGAGCTGAAAAATTCAGCGTGTCAAAGAACTCGGGGATCGTTGCGCCGGCGATCGACACGTCAAAGGGTTCCAGGATGGCAGAAACGCCCCAGATCGGCGTGCGAAACTCATAGGTGTCCGGACCAAAGCCTCCCGACATCAAATGAATGCCCGGTGCCGGAACAGCCAAATTGCCTCCAACCGTAAAGTGATTGGCGCCTAGTTTCCCTCCCCCGGGATTTGTTCCTCCCAACAGGTTGATGCCGGCACCAACGGTCACATTGGCAATGTTTTCGATGTTTCCGGATACGAAACCGGTCGCACCGGCTTTGATTTGATAATCACCGACGCCGACGTTTCCGAGATGCGTCTGGACAAAAGTGTTTTTCAGGCTGGAGGGGTAATCCAGCGTGTTGCTGACCGCAAAGCTGTCCAGTCCCGATAGATCGATGGACATGCCAGCCTCGATCACGTTACCGGCTTCCAGGATTCCGCGTGGTCTGGTGAAACCCGTTCCTCCGATCAATTTTCCCGCATATTGGGCACCAGCACTGACGCTGTACGTATTGCTGTGTCGTCCACCATAAATCGTCGTGTTCGCGTCGGTATGGGTGACGATGATCTTGTCACCTGTTGTCGAGTAGCCGACGCCCAAGAAAGGAACGGTACCGCCAAAGACTCGTTCGATGACCAGTTGAGTGTTTCCGTCGCCGTCCTTTTGAAACGTAAAATTGAGTTCCTTGCCGACGGCTCTAAAATCGAGCACCAATTCATGATTGCCCGCAACAACCCGGCTTGTGTCGATGACCAGCTCGCCCTTCTTGTTGACTTTTGGAACGACGCTGTACAGGATGTCCGATGGTGAGTCGCCGCCCCAATCATTGCCGAACAGGAATGTATTATTCGATGGCGGCGCAATGATCCGTCCGATGTTGCGAAGCCCCTTGTCCTGGCTGGTCACCGCAACGGTGTTGGCAGACGATGCCGGAAGAACACTAATACTCGCCGGCAAAAGATAGTCGTCGATGTCATCATTAGACCCCTCCACCACGCGTTTCGTGGTTGTACCGTCCTGTGTGACCACGAACTTCAAATTGGTGCCCAAAGTGGCGCTCTCTGTTTCAATCGAAACGCCGATGTTTTGCAAATTGACCACATTGCCCGCCGAGTCTCGAGCGATCTGGAGGGACTGGGAAACGAATTGCCGCAAGTCTTCGTGCGAAGTACTGGCATCAAGCGACGCCTTGGGTATCGTGATCGTGTACTCGTGCTGTCCGCTCCCGCGGTCAATCAACAGCAACATCTTGACATCTTCCAAAACACCTTCGCCGATCGGACTGACCCCCTCGATGTTCAGCTCCACCGAACGACCTTTTTGATGCACCTTGAACGCGGCGCTCAAGGATGCGTTGGCGGGTGTCTTATCGACTGCGCTGACTAAAATGGCGATTCCCGATGCTCGCTGTCCGGCCGAGAATCCCAACAAAGGCACACGTACTTTGCCGTTTGAAATCGTCGCTCCCTTGAGCGAATCCTGTGACCGCTCCAACGGAAATGCGTAGGGTGCGTAGACACCGGGACTGAGTTCCGGAACCGTTCCCGTGATCAGCGTCCCGTCGGACAGAATGTGCGTGACGGGTTCTTGGATCGCCGAAAAGTCCAGCGTGTTGTGCGAAATTGCTTCGCCGCTTTGTGGCAATTCCAGGTCTTTGCGATTGGAAAGTTCGACGCTCGATTGAAGCGACTTGTTGATCCCCGGTTCTTCAACAACGGTGTCGTGCCCCCAATCGCCTTCGAACGAATAACCGTCCGGGCCCGCGCCGCCGGCGAGCACGTCATTCCCGAGGCCACCGATCAGGACGTCGATCTCGGACCCGCCTAGAAGCAGATCGTTGCCTTGACCACCGACCAGGATGTCTTGTCCGGCACCGCCGTCAAGGATGTCATTGCCGTCGTCACCAAACAACTGGTCGCGGCCCGCGCCGCCGATCGCCAAGTCATCGCCGTCACCACCTTGCACCCGGTCGTCCTCACCACCACCGTCAAGCAAGTCATTTTGAGCTCCGCCAACAACAAAATCCTGGCCAGCACCGCCGCGCAAGATGTCGGCGGACGCGGTGCCTTGCAAATTGTCATCGCCTTCGTACCCGTCAACGATGGCCGGACCGGCACCAATGATCGTGTCACTAAATGGGCTTCCCACGATCTTTTGGAGATTGTTTCCCGGAAGCAGCGGATTGAGTTGAAGCGAAGATGCCAACAACGTCACGTCGTTTGCATGAAGAAGTGCGATTCGCCTTCGACGCGTTTGCTCGTTGTTGCCAAAGACGACTCGGTAGGGGTCATTCGGCCGCCCCGTGCCCGTCACAGTTAATGATTTGTCATGCACACGGCTGAGCGCAAGAAGCCGGGCTTGGACGGTCGCCGCGGTCGCACCAACGTCGATCGATCGCGTGATCTGGTTCTTGTAGCGAAGGTGGAAACTGCCCTCGGTGGCGACCGTCGAAATTAATTGAACCTTAAAATTCCCAACCGTTTCCTGCGTGATGGCAAGGGGACCGGCATCCATCAACAAATTGGCCGTCGCACCGTCGGACACATCCAATTGGACGTTGTAATAGGGATCTTCGAACGTGATCACCCAAGGGTGCGTCAAACTTCCTTGTCCGGCAACGGTGACTTCATTGATCTGCGGATGCGATTTCAGCTTACTCTGCAGGTCATCGTTGCCGATTCCGGTTGCTTTTGCATCGAAGGGGATCCCGCGCACCGGTCGCAAAGCACCTGCCGCGGTTGCATCGATGTCAAAGGTGCCGGCAATCCCGTTGTTGAACAATCGCCACTTCGCTTTGACGGGGACAACACCTGGGGTTTGCACCGTCGCCGGGATACTTTGCTTGGGCTTGAACTCGAATTTGTTCGCCGGAAGGAATGATAGATCCGCGGGCGCGGCATTTTGAAACGTGACTTTCCATCGTCCCGTGATCAATTTTTCAGCGTTGGTCACGAGAAGAGTCGGCAACGTCGAAATCTGAGCTTGCAACGTGCCCGCCGATGCATCGTAATCGATCGCACCAGTGAAATTCCCGCCTCTGGAAATGAGAAACGTCCCGCTGCTTGCTTCAGCGTGAATGAACAGAGAATTCGCATCGCCTGGCACAGGCGTAAACGACACGGCTCCCCGTTGCACCAGGCCCGACGGATCAACTTGCAACAGGTCCGGTAGACTCGGGTTTTCGAAATCAACGGGGAACGTCACGTCAAAGGTCTGGCCGCCTGGTACGCCCGCAACGCTCGTCACACTGATCGGTTTCGTTCGCGATGAGATCTTGTTCAGGGCAGTCGCAATTGCATTCGCGCCCGCGTTATACGCAATGCGTTCGGTCAATTGCGTGCCCAATACCAGGCGATAATCCCCCCGAATCGTCCTGGAGGAAATCTGGAATCGTTGAACCTCGTTAACACCTTGTATCCCGGCAACGATTTGTTCCGCTCGAACAAGCGGCGTCACGGTGCGCTGTGCATTGTCGATGTTGATCGCCACGGGCAATGGCGAGTCGCGGTAGTCGAGCTCGCCGGTCGGTTTCTGTGGCAGCACTCCTCCGCCCTCACGAGGCGTCAATGTGTGTGCCGGATGGACCAGCACCTCCCAAATGTTGGTGGCAAGAATCGTGTTGCCGTTTCCGTCGCTGATCACCAACGTGTTGATCCCGCCTTCTTCACCGGCGGGATTCACCAGCACTGTCAAATCGGTTGCGACATTTGTGAAATCCAGAACACCCCGAAACCCGCTGCCATCGTTAATGCGATACTTATTCGGGAAATAGTGAAATTCGTATCGATTGCCCTCGGCCGATGCACCAACGATTACATCGGTATTTGAAACATTGGGAACGCTATTGTTTCCTTCGGTAACCGTGACCCCACCGGGTTGAAGCACGGCGGTGATTGCCTGCGTGACTCGGGAAAAGTCAAGCGTGTCCGTTCCTCCGATATCATTGACCGTGTCAACGTCCCATCCATCTTCAAAGACATAAACGTCGTCTCCGGCCCCGCCGTACAGCGTGTCTCGTCCGGTGCCGCCGACAAGCGTGTCCGATTCGCCACCACCAATCAGCACATCGTTGCCTGCCAAACCGATCAAGATGTCGTTATCGTCGGACAGCAACGAATTTCCTTGGCCGGCTTGGGGCGCAAAATCGTTCAAGACATTGTTGTTGGTCGGATTGGCCAATCGCAACTTGTCTAAAAATGCCGTCGTCCCGTCGCCGTTGCCAATCAAGATGTCGTTTGCCGGTCCACCAACCAACGCATCGTTGCCTAAACCACCGGCAAGCCGATTCGTCGTTGCTTGTCCGACGATGAGGTCGTGGCTTTTACCACCGACGACCACCTCGACGGATTCGATGCCACCTGCACTCTGGGTCTTGAACCCCTTAGCGCTGTTCGCGGGGATCGCTGGTGTTGCCGTCGTCCAGCGATTTGAAAAATCGGTAATCAGCGTCGCACCGGGCGATGGATTGGCACCAAGCTGAAATGCTGCGTTTCCCAGATTTACATTTGCCGACGAAGCCGATGTTCCACCACCAGGCGCCGCAGTATAGCTGAGAACATCCGTACCGCCGCCCGCGTTTAGTTTGCCTGTTAAGGTTCCCGTGTTCGAAACGTAAATCGTGTCGCCCGCAGCGCCCAGTGTCAGATCCTTGGGCTTCTGTCGGTTGGGGCCGGTCACGGACTCACTCCCTGATGTGACAACCAGATTCGAGCCGAGCGAAACGATGACCGGCTGGTAGGCGCCCAGATTTGAAAAATCATACGCGCCGGCCTTGGCGCTTGCCTTCAGTTGCGAACTGTCACCGGCCGCTTCCACCACAGCACCGCGATCAACACGGAACGCTCCCCCACCTGCGTCCAAACTGAATTCCACCGTCGTGTTGGAGTTGGTCGGTTTAAACAACATGGCTGCCAACAACCGGCGGTCCTCCAAGCGTTCCATCCCCGATCGCAGCATTGTTCGCTGGGTTGTCGTGCGGCGGATTTTGCTGCGACGTCGATGTTTTAAGGCACGCTGCTTGAGAGACAAATTCTTGTCAGTGGGGCGAGTCATGAATCTTCTTGATTTCTTTCAAGGTGCCGTGGCGAATGTTCGCCGCGGGTGGGCCGGAGGACAGACTGTTGCTGACGTCGAGCAATCAACAACGTGAGAAGATGGCGGGTCGGAAAGATGGAGATTCTAGTCCCTGGCACAGGAGCGCGTGCCACTGCACAAAGGCCAGAAACTTTTCCGCCGGATCTTTGTGGTAGGTAAAGACCTTGGCGAGCTTGCCAGGCGGAAAAATACCGCCGGGGCGTTTGAATAGACGCATGAATGGAGCCAGTGTAAGGAGGGAGATTTCGATTTCCTCGCTCCCACCCGATCACTCAAGTGGGATCACACCGATCCATGGTGCTTCACGCTGCTGCTCCGTCTGTGAAGATCTTCACGAGGGCGTCACGAGAAAACGGACTCCCCCATCTACTTACTCCCGGCAAGTCCCTGTTGCCCCTCACGGATTTCCGAAAGAATTCCTGACTCCAATGAAATCCATGTATTGGGCTTGGATTGACGCCAGACTTGAACGAGCACGAGTGGCGATTCGATTCGCCCTGTCGATCTCTTGGTCGCCAACGGAGAAATCCATCGACCTCCCGGGGTTGCGTTCGCGACGCGTCGCGTGTTGCCTGAACCGCAGGAAGTCGGTTGTTTTTAAGTGGTGCTACTCGAGCGGTTTCCAGCGATCGACGAGGCATCCAAGGCGTCAGATTTGTCGTTTGTCATTGCTCATCTGTCATCGCATTGGTTTCTGACTGACAAATAACCAATGACAAATAACTAATGACAAA
>JAGQPO010000147.1 GCA_020426665.1 Planctomycetales bacterium | reverse complement strand
TGCATCGTGACGGCCACCAATTCTACCTTTCCGCCAACGGCGTCTGGCTCGTCGACGCCGTGCCGGCAACGTACCTGAGTTTTCCGGATTGAATGATCGATTATGGGGACGTACCGAGTTGTGCGTGCGTAATTGAAACGCGGAGTAGCGGAGGTGCGGAGCATCGCGGAGGATCGGAGTTTGATTTGTATGAAGACGGTTGGGTGGATGACAAAGAATCGAACTATCGCAGCCCACGGTTCTTTGAATAACAGGCGCAATCGAAGCACTGTTTCGCATCAAATCTTTCTCCGCTTCTCCGCCACTCCGCGTTAAATATGCGAGCTTTCCAAACACACTTGCGAGGACACGTGCGGCAAGACCAGATAGCTCACATGCCACTGTGGAGCTGTGGCGGCTACGGTAACGAATCGGATCAGTTTGCGCTTCACCGAAGGTTCGGCATGGAATGGGGAAGATGCGTTATTCTTCTCTGATAGGCCGAACAAAGCGATCCAACGATGGAGCGAGTCGGCTGGACGGCACGTTAACATGACGGAAGTCGCGAGATTTCAAGAAGGGTGGATTGAGCATGATAGAACTTAATAACATCGACCGGCGGACAGCGATTGCGAAATTTTCCGCGTTGGCTGCGGCTGCGATCCCCGCGTATCAAACAGTTGCGGCGACGGAGCCGCGTCAATCAACCGGTATGGGACTGGTGATTTACGATTGCAACATCCGCCGCAAATGGTTGCGCCAGCGTGATCCAAAGTTCGATCTGTTTGAACCGTTGACGTTTCTCAAGCACTGTCACGCGATTGGCGCTGGGGGAATGCAGGCGAATCTTGGGGGCATGGAAGCGGACCAACTGAAGCGGCTCCGGGAGTTTGCCAGCGAGAAGAGTCTGTTTGTTGAGGCAATCGTCAGTCCGCCGAAGGACGAAAGCGATCTTGGGCGTTTCGAGGCGGAGATCGTGACAGCACGAGAGGCAGCCGTTCAAGCGGTGCGGACGGTCATTATGCCCGGCCGGCGCTACGAACGTTTCCAGTCGCTGGCGGAGTTTCGGGAGTTTGAGCAGCGGGGCCGCAAGATGCTGGAATTGGCGGCTCCAATTGTGGAAAAACATCGTGTCCCTCTGGCGGTCGAGAACCACAAGGACCAACGAATCGACGAGCGCATCGCACTTTATCGACATCTGGATTGCGAATTCATCGGAGCGTGCGTCGATACCGGCAACAGTTTCGCTTTGCTTGACGACCCGTACGGAGTCATCGAAGCGCTCGCACCGTATGCGTTCACCGTCCACTTGAAAGATCAGGCTCTTGCACAAAGTGACGACGGCTTTTTGCTTGGCGATATTCCGCTCGGACAAGGCAGCTTCGACCTCGGTCGGATGGTTGCGATTCTCAAGAAGGCGAAGCCACGCATCCGGTTTTCCTTGGAACTGATCACCCGCGACGCCCTGAAAGTCCCCTGCCTGACCGAGGAATACTGGGCGACGATGCAACAGGTTCCGGGCAGTGATTTGGCACGAACACTGCGTTTCGTACGAGACCATCCGGCGAAGTTGCAGGAGGTAGGCTCGCTGCCGCCCGAAACGCAATTGGAACTCGAAGACGCGAACGTCCTGGCAAGTCTGAAATTCGCCCGAGAGGAACTCGCCTTGTGAAATCGACCAGGTTAACTCGGTACCACCTTTTCGGCGCCGCCGGCACGCCGAGGCCGCAACTCTGTCAGCCCTCGGTTGGTCGTTGATTTGCAGAAACAGTCCGAACGGACAACTGCGACTGGGCGTTATCGGAATGGGATTTCGGGGGAAACACTGGATCGCGAGAAAATTGACGCGGTGATTACCCATTCGCAGAGATGCGAGAGACGGCAGCTTTGGTTAACAGCAAAGTCACCAACAGCTTTCGTGTTTGCGTTGTCCGAGGACCAATCGAAGTGGACGAGATCCCCATTGCAAAAGCCGGATTCAACGCAAAGAAGACTGCAAAATTTGCGAAGTCTCTACGGATTGGTTTTATAAGGGGAGGGTTGGTGCAATGATCTCGCCGGGGAAATGTGTTATAGGTAGGAACAAATGCCTCCTGCTCGCACGAGAGAGTACCCGCGTGTCGATAAAATCACTGCCGTTTCTGGTGCCGATTTTTTGTTTCTGCCCACTCCTGATCGGCTGCAGCCAACCGCAGCCGGTGGAAACGACGGCCGTAAGGCCGATCAAGATTCATACGGTCGGGTCGCTCCGGCCATCGGCGATACGCGAGTACCCCGGAACGATCCGAGCCTATCAGACTGCTCAGATGGGATTCGAGGTGGCTGGCCGCGTGATGGAGTTTCCCGTCCGCGAAGGCGACAAGTTGTCCAAGGACGATGTCTTGGCCCGGCTGGACGCCCGCGACTATGAGGCCGAATTGAACGTGGCTCAAGCCAATCTGGCAAAAGCTCAAGCGGACTTGGCCCGCAGCGAAAATACGAATAAGGCGTTGCCGGGGGCCGTCTCCCGAGACACGGTTGAAAGCGACATCCGATCAGCCAAAGTTTACGAATCCAAATTGGCAATCGCCCAAAAAGCCGTCGACGACACCGTTTTGCGTGCTCCATTTGACGGCGTCATGGCTCGCAAACTGGTCGAGGACTTTGCCAACGTCCAAGCGAAAGAGCCCGTGCTGATCTTCCAGGACACCTCGGTCTTGGAAATCGAAGTCGCCGTGCCCGAGCGAGATTTCGTTCGCCGTCAGGCGAACGTCGAAACGAGAGAGCAATTGACCGAGCGGCTGTCGCCCACAGTCATCATCAGTTCGTTGCCCGGTCGCGAGTTTCCGGCGGCGATCAAGGAGTATGCGACGACCGCGGATCCGGTGACCCGCACCTTTGCGGTGAAATTGAATTTTGACAATCCTGACGACGTCAACGTGCTGCCGGGAATGACGGCCCGAGTGCGGATCGTCGTCGACCCACAGAGCGCCTGGTCGGTGCCGGTCACTGCCGCACAGGCCGACGAGAACGGACAGCCCTATGTTTGGAAAGTTGACCCCGCAAGCATGACCGTCACCAAATCAGTGGTCCAACTCGGCGAACTGAGTGGTGACCGCGTGATGTTGACCGGCGGGGTCGAGCAGGGTGACCTAGTAGCAGTCTCCGGAGTCGCCTTACTCCGCGAAGGCATGCAAGTACGTCGCATGGCCGAGCCCGAAACCGAGCCGCAAGACGCCAGCAAAACAGAAACGGTTTTGCCCGAACCTGACGAAAAAGTGGATGCCGCAAAAGAGACGGACTCGCCCGAGGCTGGTGATCAAGACGCGGCAGAAGAAGGAGCGGCCGCGCAATGAATCTAGCTGAACTCGCGATTCGTCATCGGGTCACCACGCTGGTCGTGACGACGGTTCTGGTTGTCGGCGGGATCGTTTCATTCAATCGTCTCGCGCGACTGGAAGATCCTGAGTTTACGATCAAAGAAGCACTTGTCGTCACGCCCTATCCCGGCGCGACCGCATCCGAAGTTGAGGAAGAAGTTTCCGACAAGATCGAACAAGCGGTCCAACAACTCGGACAATTGAAAGAAGTGGAATCGAAATCGGATCGCGGCCTTTCGACGGTCACGGTCCGAATCAAGGACAAATACGACAAACACTCCCTGCCGCAGGTTTGGGACGAATTGCGGCGAAAGGTGGGCGACGTCCAAGATCAGATGCCACCCGGAGTTCGGTCATCGGTCGTCTTAGACGACTACGGCGACGTGTGGGGAATTTTTCTTGCTATCTACGGCGACGAATACTCGTACGCCGAACTGAAGGAGGTGGCCAAGTTGTTGCGGCGTGAGTTGCTGCTGGTCAATGACGTCGCGAAAATCGAATTCTGGGGCGACATGAACGAAGCCGTGTACGTGGTTCCCAACCGCGACCGCATGTCGCAATTGGGAATTCATCCCGCACAGATCATCGAAAAACTGCGTGACAAGAATCTGGTGGCCGACGCCGGTCGGGTCGAGGTTGGTTCGGAGTATATCGCGATTGCACCCACGGGAACGTTCACGTCGGTTCAAGACTTCGAAGACCTGTTGATCATGGGTAGCGATTCCGGACAACAGATTTACTTGCGTGACGTTGCTGCGGTGGAACGAGGTTATGTGGATCCGCCGGCAAACGTTTTGCAGTACGACGGTCATAACGCAGTCGGACTGGGCATCTCGACCGTCTCAGGCGGCAACGTCGTGGTGATGGGCAACGCGATCGACGCACGGATGCAGGAACTGGCCAAACGGATTCCGCTTGGAGTCGAGTTCGGTGTGATCTCGCTGCAGTCCGACGCTGTCACCACGGCGATCGACGGTTTCCTGGTCAGTCTGGTCGAGGCCGTTGTGATCGTCGTCGTTGTGCTGCTGCTTTTCATGGGACTGCGGAGTGCATTGATCATCGGCGCGGTACTGACGATCACTATCCTGGCAACGTTTATCTTCATGCAGCCCTGGGGCGTTGCGCTCGAGCGAATTTCGTTAGGGGCACTGGTGATCGCGTTGGGCATGCTGGTCGACAATGCGATCGTGGTCGTCGACGGGATGCTGGTCCGGATCAATTCCGGGCAAGATGCCGAGCGGGCGGCCAGTGAAGTCGTCGCCCAGCAATCCCTGCCGCTACTGGGAGCGACCGCTGTTGCGATTATGGCGTTCGGCGCAATCGGATTGTCACAGGATTCAACGGGGGAATTCTGCCGTTCGCTGTTCCAGGTTGTCTTACTTTCGCTCGGTTTGAGCTGGCTGACGGGCATGACGATCACGCCGCTGTTATGCGTGATGTTTTTGAAACAGTCGAAATCCGAACAGGGCGAAGAGCCCAAAGACGCCTATGGCGGAATTGTTTTTCGTTGGTACCGCCGACTGCTGTTGGTGGCCATCCGCTTTCGCTGGGCGACTGTGATGCTGGTGCTCGCGATATTCGCCGTCTCGTTATGGGGATTTCAGTTTGTCGACAACAGTTTTTTCCCAAGTTCTACCCGTCCCCAATTCATGGTCGACGTTTGGCTGCCACAAGGAACACACATCGATGAGACGCTGCGGACATCCGAGCAAATCGAGCAGCGTCTGGCGGACCTGGAGGGCGCAAGGCACGTTACAACGCTGGCCGGGGCCGGAGGCCTGCGGTTCCTCGTGACCTATGCGCCGGAAAAGACCAATTCGGCCTATGTTCAATTCCTTGTCGATGTGGACGACTACACGGTGATCGACGGATTGATCGAGCAAATCGAGGAATCAATCCCCAATGAGTTTCCTGATGTCGAGGTTTACGGCAGGACATTCTTGCTGGGTCCCGGTGGCGGTG
>JAGQPO010000146.1 GCA_020426665.1 Planctomycetales bacterium | reverse complement strand
CTCACTCATGTTGGCACAGAGGGGGGGGGCAGCCTCAACCGCTTTGGATTCAGACACTCGTGCGTAGTGCTCTGTCATGCCAATTGTAGTGTGTCCGAGCAGGGCAGAGGCGGCTTCAAGACCGATTGCCTCCCTTACTTCGGTGGCGGTCGTGTGTCGGATTTGGGCGGGCGTCCATTTTGAGACATTGGCACGCTTGGCCGCTCGCTGAATCGCCTGACGATAGCTGTCCGAGTTGTAGAAGCGGTTTTTCTTTTGGTCGTAGGCGAACTTCCGCTTTTCATATTTTAGTGGCGTGATTCGCTTGTTTCGCCGCATTGACCTGTGCCATTCATCGGATTCCGCTGGAGAGAAGCAGTAGCTTTCCGAATGGCGGTTCATATAGTCGGTCAAAACTTCGCGAGCGTATCCGACGATCGGAACCGCTTTTTGGATTCCGTGCTGTGCGGTCTTGTGAATGGCCTGGCGGTAAATCCACTCAGGCCCTGATTTGTCGATATCGCATGGGCGCATCCGGCAAACTTCGCCGGACCGCATCCCAGTTGCTAGTTGGATTCGGACCATCGCGGCAAGCACTGGCGTAAGTTCCGCGACGGTGGCGGCGATATCGGCCAATGGAACCGGTTCTCGCGCTACCTGCTCACGGGCTGTGGTGTATCCACGTTTCAGATGTTCCAACGTCGTTAGTTTGTTGTAGACGTCGAACTCAATCAGCTCGACGCTAACCCCGTGCTTGAAGATACGACATGCAGCGCGGACCTGCTCGTTGATCCACTTGCGTGACTGTTTTCCATCAGAAAGTAATGTGTCGCGAACCTCTTTCAGCTTGCGCGGCCCAAACTCTTCGGCTGGGACCGTCGCGTATTCCAGCTCAAGAATGTCAAGCAACGGCTTGTAGCGAACGAGGTCGGATAGGCCTGACACGTGCGCTTTCCACTCAACGATAACCTGTCCAACCGTAATTTGAGTTTCCTGCTGGTGGGTGGGGACGTCGTCCGGCATCCGTAACCCGTTGGCCTGGTAGATGCTCAGCAATTCAAGATAGCGAGCGTTTGACTCGGGCGAGTTGAAGGGACCGAGATAGAAGTCTTTGCCGCTGAAAGTGACGACAGCTTGTCCGGAGACGTGGTAGCGGTAGCCAGGGCGAGCCGATTTGGGGCGTGGCATTATGGTGCAAACTCCGTAGTCAGGAGTTTTTCGGTAGGCCTTACCGAAAAACTCTGGAAAACGGGCTGCACGTCAGGGTGACGGTAACGGCATCCAGAGCCGTTTCAGCCGGGAAAAGACGGTGTCAATCCTGTTGACAAAGAAGTCGGGGCGACACGATTCGAACGTGCGACCTTCTGGTCCCAAACCAGACGCTCTACCAGGCTGAGCTACGCCCCGATGGCGTTGTGGCGGCAGAATAACGGAGATCTCGCCGGAGCGAAAGGTTCACCTGGGAAGGTTTTTTGACCGGTCACTCCCCTCGGATTGCCCTAGGCCGTCCCCCAACGGTGAACGAACCGTGAACCCTGGCTGATGCCGAAGATTTTCCCTGCCGGCACTAGGCCTGGGCGGCCTCGTTGGTTCCCAGCTGCGCCAGGACCTGCAAAACTCCGTTCAAGTGCGCCAGCCGCGGTCCGAACCGGTCGACAAACTCGTTCAACATGAACTCGCTTTCTTCCAACGAGTCCTCGCTGTCGCAGATTTCCTCGGTCAGGTTGTCCAAAAACTGCGTTTGAACTCGACTGAGCGTCTCGGCGGCTGAGCGACAGGCGCGGGCTAGATCGGGATTCGCGTCCTTCCACTGCTTTAATTCGTTGGCGCGTTGTTCATTGACAGCATTATTTTGCTGGATCAATTGCTCAAGCAGCTGATTTTGCTGCTGCTGGCCTGCGACCAAGTGACGCAAAAGGTCGATCGTGATCTGTTCCTTGGATTTTCTCGGTTCCGTGTCCGAGTCGGCTGAGACGTCAATGCGGAAGACGGGAGACAACGGTTCGTGCTCGTATGACGACATGAGCGAAAAGTCCTCGGGATCTGCGTCGTGGTCTTGCTGGCGGGACAAAAAATTTCCCCCCAGCCCGATCGAATGAAGCCCGAGTATAACCCGACAAAAATCCACTTGTCGAACATTTAGATCCAGCCCGGCAATTTTCCTTTACGCCCGCAGGAAAAACCGGCCGAATTCCGATTTCTTCATTTCCGACAACTCGCCGCAGCCTCACGCTGACCGTTAAAGTCCACACGATCAGAACGCCGAAGTCTAGATCGTGCGGCGACCGCCGCCGACCTCCTCCGTTCTGTTCGTGGTTCCCAGTCGAATGCCAGCAAACCAGCTTGAGAAGAAAGACGCGACGATCGCCTACTTTACGGTCGTGGACGATGAAAGGACCGGCTGGACCGGCGGTCTGTTGGTTTTGGATCGCGGCGGCCGCCCGCTGGAATTTCAGTGCACTTTGCCAGTCCGGCCGACACGGGCTCACGAAATTTTGTTCGGACCAACGCTACGAGCCCACCTGGTCGGCGAGGTCATCGGTCGGGTGCTGCTTTCAAAATGCCGTACACCACTGGCGTTGGTTTGTTGTGACCAACCCGAAGGTTTAACCATCGAATCGTACACTCAATCGCCCGTCGTGTTGGTCCGCGAAGCCGCCGAGGCGGACGAAGGCCCAATCACCAACGACATGCTGGCGGAATCCGAATGCGTCGATGTCGCCGGGTCGTCGTTTTTGGTTCCGATGGAGCGTCTGGCAGACGTTCAATCACTCGCAGCGTTTTACAACGATCTGCCCGACGCGGTGGAGCCATTTGAACGCATCCGAGAAGCAATCAAAGAAGCACACTCACAGCTCTCTCGACAAAGCGCGGAAGCGGCCTGATGAGCTTCTTTTCGCCACGGCCAGCCAACAGCAAGCCACTGAGCAGCAAGCCACTGAGCAGCAAGCCGGCGATGTCCGATCTGACTGCCGAAATCGATACCGCGAATTCCTGGATCACCAGTCCCGTCCTGGAGCCGCATGTATGCAAGCTTGCGATGTCGGCGATTGAACCGGTTTCCATTCCGATCCGATTGCCGAAGTTAATGACCGCGACGCGTGGCTTTTTGTTTCCAGATGCCGCAAGATGGATCCCGCCGCGTGATCCGGAAGCTTCGCCATCTTCGCGTGTCGGAAAAGAGAAACCCAAGCTCGGATCGGGCAGAAAACACAATCGCATCAAGCCGCCTTCGGACATCGTCAAACTGCAAGACCGGTTGTATTACCTGCTGCAGCCTCCGTTGGACTTGCTGGTCGGCAGCGGACAATTGAACTTTCCGTTTAATCCGTTCCCGTACCAACTGGACGGTATGGCATTTCTGTTCCCGCGCTATGCCGGCATCTTGGCCGACGAAATGGGACTGGGCAAAACCATGCAGGCGATCAGTACGATTCGATTGCTGCTGTGCAGCGGCGAGGTGCGAAGTGTGCTAATGGTTTGCCCAAAGCCGCTGGTGACAAATTGGTTGCGAGAGTTCAGTGTTTGGGCGCCAGAGATTCCGATCGCGGCTATCGAAGGAAGCTCAGCCAAGCGAGAATTTCAATGGCGATCACCTCAGATTCCGGTCAAGGTCGCAAACTATGAACTGTTGATGCGTGATCAATCTATCTTGACGGATGACAGCATGCACTTTGATCTGGTGGTGCTGGACGAAGCGCAACGCATCAAGAACCGGACCAGCACGACCAGCCACGTTGTACGCAGTATTCCGCGGACGCGTTCTTGGGCTTTGACGGGAACTCCCGTCGAAAACTGCCCCGACGATTTGGTAGGCATCTTCGAATTCTTATCACCGGGATATTTGAAGCCTGGTATGCCGATGCCGCAGATCGCCAAACAGGCCGGCGACTACATCCTTCGCCGCACCAAAGACATGGTGCTGGACGACATGCCGCCAAAACTGTATCGCGATGCACAACTGGATTTAACACCCGAACAGTGGTCGACGTACGAGTCGGCTGAGAAGGAAGGCGTGCTGTACCTTGAAAATTTGGAGCAATCGCTGACGATTCAGCACGTCTTTGAACTGGTCTTGCGATTGAAACAGATTTGCAATTTCGACCCGGTGACCGGAAGCAGTTGCAAACTGGAGCGGTTGGTTGCAGACATTGAAGAGGTTGCCGCGAGCGGAAAGAAAGCGATCGTCTTTAGCCAGTGGGTCAAGAGTTTGGAAAAGATCCGCGACGCGCTACAACCATTTGGACCGCTGGAGTACCACGGCAAGATCCCTCAAAAGAAACGCAACACCATCATCGACCAATTCAAGGAAGATCCCAACAGTCACGTCATCTTGATGAGCTACGGCGCCGGCAGTGTCGGATTGAACCTACAGTTTTGCGAGTACGTGTTTCTGTTTGATCGCTGGTGGAACCCGGCGATCGAGGACCAGGCAATCAATCGGGCGCACCGACTGGGGGCAAAGGGTGCGGTTACGGTGACCAAGATGATGGCGATGGGGACCATCGAGCAACGCATCAATGATGTGCTGGACCAAAAGCGAGAAATGTTCGATACCCTGTTCTCTTCCTCCGGCGATACACCGGCGCGAAACGTGGGCTTGAGCCGCGAAGAGATCTTCGGGCTATTTGATTTGCGAGCACCGTGCGGGAAAAAAGTGGCTTAATAGCCTGCTTTTGAATCGCGGGTTGTCCGTGTGGGACTATCTCTCTGAGGGGCGAGGAGTTACACGGAGCTTACTGATGATTAGAATGGAGTATCCCCCCCTCATCATGTCTCGTTCTCCCGAGTCCTGTCCCCATGAAGTCTTCGCTGAATCGACGATGCCGTGATTGTCGATTGCAGATTGAACACCTTGAGCCTCGGCGTCTGCTCGCTGCATCGGTTCCCAAGACCAATCCGACTGCGATCTACATGCACTACATGCCGTGGTTTGAAACCCCCGATACTTTGGGCGGTCAGAACTGGGGCTACCACTGGACGATGACGAACCAGGATCCGAACGTGATTGATTCGGAAGGGCATCGGCAAATCGCATCGCATTACTATCCCCACATTGGGCCATATGCATCAAGCGATCCTGACGTGATCGAATACCACTTGTTGTTGATGAAATTGGCGGGAGTGGATGGCGTCGTTCTCGATTGGTATGGAGTACAAGGATCAAATGGCGACATCGATCGGTTGCTCGCCAACTCAAATGCAATCATCGATCGCATCGATGATGTTGGGCTTCAATTCGGGGTCGTTCTCGAAGATCGATTTGCGACCGGTTTAGAAGACACAAAAGCCAACATGGCTTATCTTCGCGACAACTACTTCACCGATCCGTCGTACATACGACAAGGCAGCCAAGCGGACCCGTTGGTGATGGTGTTTGGGCCGATCAAAATGCAACAACCGACGCAGTGGACCGAGATTCTCCAGCAAGCAGGCGAAGACGTCGATCTGTTGACGCTATGGTATGAATCGGGCGATGTGGGAGCCAACGGTTCCGGTGAGTATGCATGGATTTACGAAGACGAGGCTCTGGACAATTATCTTGATCACATTGCAAATTTCTACCAACTACGATCC
>JAGQPO010000145.1 GCA_020426665.1 Planctomycetales bacterium | reverse complement strand
AAGCCATGGGTATCGGCGTATCGGACCAGATCTAACCAGTGTCGCCCGAAGTGCTGGCCGAATGCCGGTGACGCAATTAATTCATCGACAAGTTGTTCGTAATCCAGCCTACCGGATGCGGCACGACCGATTTGTTCCCGTGTCGGCGGCAAGCCCGTCAAATCCAAACACACACGCCGCAACAATGCGGTATCATCGGCAGGGCCGTTGATTTCAAGACCCTTGTCCGCTGCCTTGGCGTCAATGAAAAAATCAATCGGATGTCCGGCGTCGGTCGGCACGTTCGCCTTGACCGGCCGTTGAAACGCCCAGTGACCGCGAAATTCGCCTCCGCCTGCGACCCAAGCTTCTAGAGTCTGCTTTTGTAACTCAGTCAACGGCTTGTTGAATTTCGGCGGCGGCATGACCTGGTCAACATCGTCGCTGTGAATCCGCATGACCAGTTCGCTGTCGGCCGCGTTGCCGGATTCGATCACCGAAGCAATTCCCTCGGCGGTGTCCAGTCGCAGGTCGGCTTGACGCTGGTGTTCGTCGGGACCGTGACAAGCAAAGCAATGATCCGACAGGATCGGGCGAACGTCTCGCGAGAATTCTGACGCGACCTCCGGAGGCGATTCACCTGGTGCCAGCGTCGATGCCAGCAGCAATATGGAAACGGACAGAAGTGTTCGGAAAAGCATCAGAATGACACATCACGGGGAGGGAAAGGTGGGACCGTTCATCATACTCTACGCCGAGAAACTTTGTCAGATTGCAAACAGGCCGAACGCAAAGCTGGAACTCGGGTGGCAAGCGGAGTTGGGGGCAAAAACGGTGGGTCAAAAAATGGCGGAAGGTCGGCTGTGTGAGGTCGCTGTTTGATCGGTTGGGAATCCCTTTCGATTGCCTCCGTTCACCTTGCCGAAGCCTATTTTTTTGACCCGCCTATTTTTTGGCCCCAATTCAGACCGACTTGACCGGATTTCACTCGCCTCGCAAACCGTCGGTCAATTCGATCAGATTCCGCGGATTTTGCCCCAGATCGCCTTTTCCAATTCGTGACTTGCTGGTCGCGTAAATGATCACCCCGGGCGCATCCGTTCGCGGTCCGATGGTGACTTCCACATCGTCGACGAACCGCATCAACCGCGTGGTGCGAGTGAGTTTCAGCCGCAGGGGCGATTCCCCCGGGGGATCCTCCGCGACGATATCCCAATTGGGCTGCGATTGAACCCATCGACGCAGTCGTGATTGTGCTTCGGGAACGTCACAATCGAGTTCGACAGGCCGCAGTCCGTCACGTTTCGCGTCCGCTTCCAGCGAGGCCATGTTCTTCGTCCAGTCGCGTCCCCAGTCGTCGATACGCAGCGCAATGGGCACGAAAACCAGGACCGTGATGGCCAATGCAATCCAACCAATCATTTTGCTTTTTCGTTTTGACGTTACATTCTTCATTTCACGTATTCGGTTTTGGCATTTCCCTTCCGTAAACAGGCCGGCTTCTTCATGGCACAAACGCCTTCCCTGTTCCAGTCTCAGGTTGACGATTTTCTGGACGATGCAAAACCGCTGGCGGCTCGAATGCGGCCGACATCACTTAAAGAATACGTGGGCCAACAACACATTCTAGGGCCGGGCAAGCTGCTGCGAAGGATGGTGGATGCGGGACGGTTGGGGTCGATCATCCTGTCGGGGCCTCCGGGAACCGGCAAAACGACACTGGCACACCTGTTGGCCAAAGAAACCGGCAGTCGTTGTCGCCCCTTGAGTGCGGTGACCGGAGGCGTCAAAGAAGTTCGCGAAGCATTGGCCTGGGCGACGGATCTGGTCGCCACCGGTGAGCCGCGCCCCGTGTTGTTCATCGACGAAATACATCGATTCAGCAAGAGCCAGCAAGACGCATTGTTGCCCGACGTCGAAGCGGGAATCGTGTCGTTGATCGGCGCGACGACCAGCAATCCCTACTTTGCGGTCAACGGAGCATTGATCAGCCGCAGCCAGGTGTTTCAATTGGAGACGCTTTCACCGACCGAAATCACCGAATTACTTCAGCGAGCCTTGTTAGACGACCGGCGAGGCCTCGCGGCGTCCGGGGCAATCGTCAATCCCGATGCACTCGCATTCTTGGCCGATGTCTGTGAAGGCGACGCGCGCCGCGCTCTGACGGCACTGGAAATCGCCGTTGCAAGTTGTCCCGACGATCCGCCGGTCGTTACCCGCGACGCGGCCGCAGAGTCGATCGGCACTCGCATCGCCGGCTACGACGGTACCGGCGATGACCATTATGATCTGATCAGCGCGATGATCAAAAGCATCCGTGGTAGCGACGCCGATGCGGCGGTCTATTGGCTTGCACGCATGCTCGAAGGCGGCGAGGACCTGCGTTTCCTTTGTCGTCGATTGGTCATCCTGGCCAGCGAAGACGTCGGTAATGCGGACCCGCAAGCGTTGCCGTTGGCGGTCGCATGCATGCAGGCATGTGAAATGATCGGCTTGCCCGAAAGTGAGTTCATGCTCTCTCAAACGGTCGCTTACTTGGCACTCGCTCCCAAGAGTAACGCGGCAACCGTTGCCATCGGAACGGCACGCAAAGACGTTCGCGATCAAAAGATTGTCCAGGTCCCACAGCACCTGCGTGATTCACACTCCGCCTCGGCAGAACGCGAAGGCCGTGGCGAAGGATACATTTACAGCCACGACAGTCCAGATGGGATTGCGGCACAAGACTACTTGGGTGTCGATCGAACGTATTACGAACCCGTCGATCGCGGGTTTGAACGTGAACTGAGAAAACGCAAGGACTGGATCCAAAAGCGATTGAAGGGCTAACTCAAGCTTCCATTCCTGTCCCCTGCCGGTTTACCCGGCAGGAACATACGTTTTCAAATTAGCAAATCCAGAATCGAAAAGGGCTCCCATGCCAGCTTGTCTGGCAGGAAGGCACAGTCCTTTGTGGACTATCCCACCCAGCTGGACAAGCTGACATGGCGCATCAAGACGGAATGGAAATGGCGCAATATGAATTCGCCACAACCTCCGAAATATTTACAACAGATTTGTACAACGGACTTCCAGTCCGTTGATACCGAACTTTGTCGACGGACTGGAAGTCCGTCGTACCCCAAAATCAAGAATCGACGAAGCGCTGGATCTGGTGTCATGCACAGCATGACCTACGCGAAAACCATGCTGCAACGGCGCACTAGGCGACATCGGTCGCAGGTTCCTCCGCGGACGATTCGATCGTTGATTCAACCGGAGTATAGGGTTGGCATCCGGCAGGTCGAATCGCGATTGCCGTCTTCCGTACCGGTCCCATTGTTGCAACCGGCAGCTTCACACGTACGTGCACGACGTCGGTGTCGAACTGTTGCGAGACGACTTCTCCTTTCGCAGCCAGATAGGCGAGCAATTTGCCATCGCCGGGATCAACGTCGATGTCCAGATCCAGAAACTCGCGACCCAGTGCTTCGCCAACCGCTTCGGTCAGCATTTCGATTCCTTTGGCGCTCTTGGCGCTGACCGGAATCGCGTTGGGATAGCGATCCAGAACACGATTCAGAACGGCCGGAGACTTGATGGCATCGATTTTGTTCAACACCAGCAATGTGTCCTTTTCTTTGATCTCCAGTTCGCTCAGCACTTTATAGACCGCGCTGATTTGATCAAAGACATTCGGGCTGCTCGCGTCAGCGACGTGTAACAGCAAGTCTGCCTGGCGAGTTTCCTCGAGCGTCGATTTAAAACTGGCGACCAACGAGTGGGGAAGATCTCGGATGAAACCGACGGTGTCGCTAAGCAAAACGGTTCCCCAGCTGGGAAGGTACCAACGTCGCGTGCGCGTGTCCAATGTTGCGAACAGCTTGTCGGCAGATTGCACGCCGGCATCGGTCAACGCATTCATCAGCGTGCTTTTCCCGGCGTTGGTGTAACCGACCAGTGAGACCGTTGGTGCCTCCCGTCGCGACGCGACTTGACGTTCACGTCTTGATTCGACTTTGCCAAGTTCTTGTTTCAGATCGTGAATTCGCTTTTGGGCAAGTCGACGGTCAACCTCCAATTGCTTTTCACCGGGACCACGCATCCCGACGCCCATCGCCTGACGTGAAAGGTGGGTCCACATCCGCTTCAACCTTGGCAGCGAATACTCGAGTTGAGCGAGTTCGACAGCCAGTCGCGACTCATGCGTTCTGGCGCCGGCGGCAAAGATGTCCAAAATCAACTCGGTTCGATCGAGAACCTTTATGCCGATGGCTTTTTCAAGATTGCGGATTTGACCGGGAGTCAATTCGTTATCAAAGATGACTACGTCCGCTTTTGTTTTTTCGACCAACAACCGAAGCTCTTCGACTTTGCCTTTTCCAAGGTAAGTCCCATGCTCGGCCGAAGAGCGTCGCTGGATCACCTCGCCGACAACCTGCGTTCCAGAGGTCGTCGCCAATCCGTGTAGTTCCTCGAGTGGATCTTCCGGTGCGGGAGTGTCAGGCAAAATCAATCGGGCCAAAACGCTTCGTTCCGGAGTGTCATCACTGACTTTATGTGGTTCACGCACTTAGGAAATACGCCTCCTCGATTTATGGGTCGCTCGTACCCAGTTAGTATAGCTGAGCAACTTTGGCAAAGCCGGATCATCGAATCCGTGCGAAGCATCCCACGTGTCAACTGGGTGCGGTTTTCGCAGCTATGACGCGGATTGTAGGGCTTTTGTGGGGCAAATCCTAATGAAATTTTCCACAAGATTTGTCTTGCCCGACGGCCGTGACGAACTGTCGAGTGCCATACAGACCCAAGAATCTGTGACAGGGTTCACAAGACTGACAGTTCTCGAGGACATTCGTGCTGCTTCAAAGTCGTTGATCTCTCCGCGATCAAAACGTTCTGATCGCTGAGAGATCAGCGACTATCCTGCAGAATCAATCTGGACGACACGGAACACTATGCCTTACGCCGGGTCCGATTCGGATCGGATTGGAGCAGGCGATCGACCCATTCGGCATCGCTGTTCTCGCCGTGGCGACCGAGATAATTGATCACCGTGAGTGCGTCGATCGGTGATGCGATCCCGTCGCGTGAAACGTCGTAATATTGGTGCGACGGGCCGCCCACCGGAATCCCCATTTGATTCTGATCCTCATCGCGAAAACGGCTGATTCGGTTGATGATCAGCGTGGTTTTGCGGTCATGCGGCTTTTGGAGCCGACGAGCGTAATGAAGTGGCCTTGCTGGACGACGCGGCCTTCTTCGTTGATCAATTGTCGAAGCCAGCGGACTTTCACCGCCCTGCGCCCATGAGGATCAATTTTGATGATCTCGTTTCTCGCTTGAACTGTATCGCCGAAAAAGACCGGCGCGAGAAATTGCCACTCTTCAATCGCCACGAATGCCAGGGTCGATGCTTTCGGATGATTGGTTCCAAGCCCTGCGAGTATGCTCAATCCCAACAATCCATGTGCGATAGGTTTCCCGTACGGTGACGCGGCACCATCCTGGCCATGAAGTGGAGTATGGTCGCCTGTTAAACTTGCAAACTCGGAAACGTCTTCGCTGGTGATTTGACGTGGTTCGGTGGTCCAGCTGTCACCGACTTGGATGTCTTCTGAATAGAGTGTTGGCGTCGATTGAACCGGTTGCACGCTTTCGGTCGGGTTGAACCTTAGCGGTTCGACTACTTCACTGGTACTCACGGCTTCCTTCAGTTTCGCGGGGCGCGTTCTTTCCGAGGGGGACGACGGAAGTGCAATCGGAGACACGGCAACCTTCTTAGATTCCAGGCAAGGGTTTGACGCTTGACGAAGCACATGATGCCGTTTCAGGCGCTGGCGTGAAAGCGTTACCGCGAGACATTTTGCCTATTTTTCTCGCTTTTTGGCGAATTGTCTGATTGCGGCGCTATAACGGGTCTAGCGGATTGGGGGCCGCCGGCAGATTCAGTAAACTGTAAGGGCTGAGATTGAAGTCCCTAGTATGCGTCTCCCGCCCCCGAGAACTTTTTCCTTACCATGCTCAACCGACAGTCACTCCATCCGATTCATCATTTTGTTCTCATAACCACCTGGGTTTTACTGGGGGTTAATGCCACCATCGCTGCCGATACGGTCGAATTTTCCGTTCGTATGCTGGCACTTGACGCCAACGAGGGCGTCGTGGCTGGTGACGTCGATGGCGACGGAACGATTGACCTGGTCGCAGGACGCAATTGGTTTAAAGGAGGCGACTGGGCCGCTCGTCCGCTTCGGAACATCGACGACTGGAACGGGTACGTGCAAAGCAACGGTGACTACCTGTTTGACGTCAATGGCGACGGGCGTCTAGACGTGATCGCAGGATCCTTTCTGCCGACCGAAGTATTCTGGTACGAAAATCCGGGTGACGAATCGTTGAGACTGGGAAAGCAATGGCCAGCCCATCTGCTGAAGGATACCAAGAAATCGCAAAACGAAGGCCAGCTGTTCGAAGACATTGATGGGGATGGTCGACCCGAATGGATCGTTAACAGCTGGAAGAAAGATTGCCCGATGATGGTGTATCGGTTGGTCGAATCATCCTCTGTCGATGCAGCCGATTCTTCGAATGAAAAAGCAGAAAACGAAACGGCTGATGCTTCTGACGGCAATGCAAAGTACACGCTGGTTGGCCACGCGTTGGGCGAAACCGCCAACGGTCACGGTGTCGCGGTTGGTGACCTGAATGGCGACGGCAAAACGGACGTGTTGGTAGGGCAAGGCTGGTACCAGCAACCGGAATCGAACCCTTGGACGCAACCCTGGATCTTTCATGCCGATTGGGATTTGCACAGTTCGTTGCCCATGATCGTTACCGACTTGGATCAAGACGGTGACAGCGACATCATTATCGGCAAAGGTCATGATTACGGTTTGTCGTGGTGGGAGCAAACCGGTGTGGACGAATCAACCGGCAAGTTGAATTTTGAAGTCCATGAAATTGATTCCAGTTACAGCCAGCCACATTCGTTGGCGTGGGTGGATTTGGACGGCGATGGCAATAAAGATTTGATCACGGGTAAACGTTATTACGCCCACAACAGTCGAGACCCGGGCGGGACAGAGCCGCCGTGTTTGTACTATTACACCTGGGACCAGAAAACAAAAACGTTCACGCGTCATACGATCGACGAAGGACACGTCGGCTGCGGTTTGCAAATCGTTGCCCAGGATTTGAATGGCGATTCGAAAGTCGACATCGCGGTCGCAGGAAAAAGTGGTACGTACCTGTTGTTGGCCAAATGAGTGACGCGCCGGAAAACACACCGGTTACCGAACGGGTGTTGTCGCTGCGCACCGCCCAAGATGACGTCGACCGGTGGATCCGCACGATCGGGGTCCGCTACTTTGACCCGTTGACCAATCTGGCCCAGTTGGTCGAAGAGGTCGGCGAGGTCGCGAGGATCCTGTCACGCACTTGCGGAGAGCAATCGTATAAGTCGACTGACGATCAGGGCGACCTGGCGGACGAGCTGGCCGACGTGCTGTTCGTGACGATCTGTTTGGCCAATCAATCCGGGATCGACTTAACGGACGCCTTGCGGACCAACTTGGACAAGAAAACCAAACGTGACCTGGATCGCCATCGCAACAATCCAAAATTGGTGGATTAGGGAGCGTTGAAAGGTTGCCAGGCGTCTCGGGAAAATAGTTGTTTGGCGTCTCTCGGCCCCATGCCGGCTTGTCCGGCATGAGCCGACGTTTTGTAAAGTTAGGTGCCGAAACATCGCGACGATAGACGGACGACTACCTGCGTCGCAGGATAAACAGCGCTTCCAGCAATTCTTTGTCGAACGGCAGCGGGTCGTCGATGTCATAGGCGAAGTCAAATGATTCCGCCAATTCGAAACAATCGTCGACTTTCTTAAATAGCCGTTTCAGTTGAGTCGGAGTGTACAGTCGTAGTGGAAACTCACTTTGAATTCGAATCGTTTCACCGCTGGCTCGGACGGCTTTCAATTTAACTCGCAGCGTTTCCAGCCGTTTCTTGGCATCGGTTTCGGGAACACTGATCGTTGTTGTCAGCGTCGTGCCTCCCTGGCGCATTTTGAAACGTTCGACAACCGCTTCGTAATCTTCTTCGGGCACCAAGTGCATGCCCAAGATGTAGATGCCGCCCGGGGCGATCGAATTGGCCATACTTCGTAGATGTGCGACGGCGTCCTTTTCAGTCAATAGATGGCGAAAGGTATTGTACGTACAGAACGCTGCATCAAACGGCTTGTCGAATTCCAGGTGCGTCATATCACCTTTGACGCAGGTCGCACGCAATTTACGACGTTTCAATTTTCGACGCATGTAGTTCAACATCGCATCGCTCAGGTCCAACCCCGTTGCGTCATAGCCCTTAGCCGCCATCGCAACGACCAGCCGGCCGCTGCCGCAGCCGGGTTCGAAAACACGTCGGACCTTCCGTTTCGAATAACGCTTGAATGCTTCTTCAAAAAACTTAACTTCGACCGGCGTTTCGTCGCGAAACAGCATGTCGAAGTATTGAGGATGCTCGTACCAGTCAGCCAACGCAGGGTTCTCGCAAGTAAAAAAGGCAATGACGACGTCGAAACGGCAATCACTACTGCTTCGTTCCAACTAAGAACTAAAGGGGTGCGTCTGGATCAAGAATTAGGATTCCAGCCGTAGCGGAAGCCGTCAATACTTTCGTGAAGTGCCAGACGAATCGAAACTCTTGACGAGTTCCGCTACCATTAATTTGGATTGGAGCAAAACGCTATGGTGCGGGTTCGGGTGACGGACTCGTGTCCTGATCTTCGGCCGCAAGCGGCGCGATCTTTCCGAACATGTGGCCACCGTGCTCACCATGCTGCCACGTTCCTGCATAGCGACCGCCATCGATCATCACCCGCGCATCAAACGTCCCCATGCCCGGGATCCATAAAGAGTCAAGCGTGATCACAGGCGTGTTGCCCGACCACAAGATCTTTAGGTCCATTGGCACCTCTTGGTCAACGTTGCCATACTTGATTCGTGCAACGAAACGATACAGATCAGCCGACGGCAGTTTTTCGCACGATTTGATCGTGTAGGCTTCTGTTTTCGGTTCAGCGTCTTTGCCATCGACTGTGAATTTGCCGATGAATTGCGTGCTGCTTAGATACTTGGCAAGTTTCTCTTCGCGGGTTGCCGGTGTGTCATCGGCAATCAAGTGCGAGCAAAGGCTCAATCCCGATAGAACGACGGCGAGCGACAGGAGTGAGAATCGATTCATGATGGTGGCACCTCGACAAAATGTTGGAGATGCCACCAGTTTAACGTTACTGCGCCGGTCACGCAGCGGGTTGGTTACGGATTAACGATGTCGTTGGTCCGCTGAACCTGTTCCTTTTGCGTCTTGAACATATCCGGCAAGTCGGTGGGGCGTCGTCGGGCCGGACCGGCTACGGCGTCGGGGGGAAAGTCTTCGCCGCGAACAGCCGAACCAAGTGGCGTGGTCAGCGAATCATCCAACGTCTTCAGGTAGGCCTGTAGTTTCCAAGCCGGAATCACCGTGACGCCGGCTTCCGTCGCTCGCTGCTTGGCCTGACCGAGTTTGGCGATGTCTGCGGCTGCGGCGTCCTCGTTGCGTCCACCAAGGTCTGGTGTTTCGCCGACGACCAGGAATCGAACGCCCGGATCAATTCGACCACTGCGTTCCCCATTGTCGGCGATTTCTGCGCCGGCCGCCAAAATCATGCCTTCCAAGTCGGCGTTGTCCGGACGCGAATATC
>JAGQPO010000144.1 GCA_020426665.1 Planctomycetales bacterium | reverse complement strand
TCGAAGCAGCGCGCCGGCCCGGTGAATTTCAATCCTTCTTTCCCAGTAATCTTTGCGACGGCGCCCCCCGGCGCCAAACTGCCTTTCAAAATCCGGATGTGTCCACTTTCTTTGATCGGATTTTCAACCGTGCGGACAATTTTCTGTCCTTCTTTCAATCCCGGCAGCGATTCAACGTTTTCGGCAAGCGTCTTGCCGGTGACCGTCAAGCACGACCCGTCCATCAATCCCTTTTCCAACAGATACTTCATGACCGCTGGAGTGCCACCGATCGAATGTAAGTCCTCCTGAACAAACTTGCCGCTGGGCTTCAAGTCTGCAAGGTACGGAATTCGGTCGCTGACCGACTGGAAGTCTTCGATCGACAAAGGCACATCAACGCTTCGCGCCATCGCGATCAAATGCAACACCGCATTGGTGCTGCCGCCAAGTGCCATGACCGTGACCATTGCGTTTTCAAATGCGGCTCGCGTCATGATGTCACGCGGCTTGATATCCTTTTCAAGCAATTCCAAGATCGCCGCCCCCGCCCGTCTACATTCGTCTTTCTTCTGCGTGTCTTCCGCAGGCGTGCTGGCCGAATAGGGCAACGACATCCCGAGAGCTTCGATTGCCGTTGCCATGGTATTTGCCGTGTACATCCCGCCGCAGGCCCCAGCGCCTGGGCAACTCTTTTCAACGATCTCCTGCCGTTCGTCATCGCTGATCTGACCGGCGATAAATTGCCCATAACATTGGAATGCACTGACAATGTCTAATTTTTCGCCGTTGCGAAAACCTGGCTTTATCGTGCCGCCATAGACCATGATCGATGGACGGTTCAACCGCCCCATCGCGATCAAACATCCCGGCATGTTCTTGTCACATCCCGGCAGCGCAATCAGCCCGTCATACCATTGGGCCGCCATGATGGTTTCGATCGAATCGGCGATCAGATCCCGGCTTTGCAGCGAATAACTCATCCCATCGGTGCCCATCGAAATGCCGTCGCTGACACCGATGGTGTTGAACCGCATCCCAACCATGCCCGCTTCTTCTACGCCCGCCTTGACTTGCGCAGCCAGATCCAGCAGGTGCATGTTGCAACTATTTCCCTCGTACCAAACACTCGCAATCCCGACCTGCGGCTTGTTCATATCGTCGCGACTTAGGCCCGTCGCATAGAGCATCGCCTGAGACGCACCCTGGCTTTTCGGCTGCGTGATCTTGCTGGAGTATTTGTTCAACTGGGACATCAGTGCTCGTGGATCAATTTGAGGGAGGAGGCAAGCGGCGCACAATCAAAAAATCTTGCACGGGATAAACGCACAGAAACAGGGAAGCCTATTATCATGATCGCTGACCATTTCACAATCCGCCCCCCAGGAATCTCGCCGATGTCTCGTCCACCGTTTGCCATCAACGTTTACTGGTCCCGGCTCGCAATTTGTGCGTGTCTGAGCATTGCACTCGTCGCCTCCGCGGCAATTTGCGATGACGCCGTCGTCAAAAAAAGTGTCAAACTCTTTGACGGGAAAACCCTGGATGGTTGGAATGGTGACCAAAAATGGTTCCGGGTCCAGGATGGATCAATCATCGCGGGAAGCGCGAACGAGAAGATTCCCCATAACCAATTCTTGTGCACCGACAAAACATACGGCGATTTCGAACTGACCGTCGAAGCAAAGCTGGTCGGCCAAGGGAACAATGCCGGTGTCCAATTTCGCACCAAACGCATTCCGAATGATACCGAAGTCATCGGATACCAAGCCGACATCGGCTTCATGCAAAACGGTACCTGCTGGGGAGCCCTTTATGACGAATCGCGACGCAGAAAATTTCTGGCGGAATCACCCGAGGTGGCACTAAAAGCCGTCAAACGCGGAGAGTGGAATAANTTGAAAATCATCGCCAAGGGAAAGCGAATACAAATTTTCCTAAACGACGTTCAAACCGTTGACTACACCGAACAAGACCCCGAAATCGAACTCACCGGAGTCATCGCCCTGCAAGTCCACAGCGGACCGCCGCTTGGGGTCTATTATCGCAACGTCGAATTAACAGAACTCTAAAGGACCGCTCAAAACGTTGTCGTCTAAGTCGTTGCATCAATGACAACGAGCGAAATTGGCTTGTCGCGTCCTCAGCATCACACGTCTAATAACGCGTCGGGATATGACTGCTTGATCCAATCCAGAAGCTGCTGGATCGTTTTTTCATCAACCGATCCGGGAACCCAAGGGTCGATTCCCTGAACCGGCGCGTTCCATCGACGTAGCAACTCCAAAGCCGATAACTGATTTGCCAGGCGATTGGATTCTAATAATTCAATCGTCTTGAAAACGCATCGATCGGGAATCTTGGACAACCGGTCGATGATAATTCGCCGCGCCGTAACATCTCGCGTCGACACGAAACTCATCAGTTCTGCGACTTGTTCGTCGGTGAACTCCGCCGGATCAATCTCCAGCATCTTCGGAACATTGGATTTCACCGCCGCGTAACTCTCGTCCAGCCACGACATCAGATCGGCGGTTGCCATGTAGCCGTCCCTGGAGCTTCCGATCACGCCATCCTTTGACAACAATCGCAACGAAGGCAACCCGTTTGCCCGCATCTCTCGGGCATCCGAAACACGATCGTCCGCATCAATCTTTGCCAACACCCAGCGATCGGCAATCCGTTTCGATGGCGCTCCGGTAAGTTCTTGCTCTAACTGCTTGCAAAAAACGCACCATTCTGCGCCGACGATGACAAAAATCGGTCGATTCGCCTCCGAGGCCTCCTTGATGGCATCGTCCAGCGTCGAATGCCAAATGACTTCACCCTTTTCTTCAACCGCCTCGACGGTATCTTCCTTATCAGGACCGTCCTGGCCATTGACGGGCAAAGACCAATGAAGGAGTGGTACGAGCACACACAACAGCAAATTTCGATGTGACATCCGTCGTCTCGTTCGCGGTCAAAGCAAAACTCACGTGAGCCTGTACCGATTAGAACGGATTCTCCAACGCAATGCCAACCATATCTTCAGAGTCGTTGATCGCTCCGCGATCAAAACCTTCAGATCGCACAGCGATCAAAGACGAACCCCAAAAAACGATTACCCCTCAGGATACTTCGCATTTCCAGTCAACGGTCATCGGCCCGGGTCACTGCGTTGCCAGCGATCCCGTGAATTGATCCATCGATTGAAATCCCGATCGTCGGCACCGCGCGGCGTCGGATCGTATTCATCACCGTCACCACCGAGGCAGACGTCAACAACCTTGAAAAGACCATAGGCCAGAAGGCCGGCAACGGCACGAAACCCATCGCCAATCGACATGCGACTGCGACGCGTCTCGGATACAGGAGCTGACTTCTCTACACCCGCCGGCTCAACGGGCCCCATTGCTTCGTAGCTGGCTGACTGCTCGCCCGCTGACTGGTAACTTGCCGGTATCACGGCCGGAACCGAAGTATCGTAGACGACTGAGTGCACCAGGGTATCAACGTCCGAATGCCTGGTCCGGGCGGTCCTGCATCCTGTCCAAATAAACAAACAAAACACAATCGCGAGTATGCGATGGCGTTTCGTTGATTTCATCAGCGAGGAACCAAGAACGAACATCCGACAACTCCAGACCGAAGACGGATGCACGACTACCCTGATCGCAGCACTCGTGTCAATGCCAATTCAATGCCAATTCAATGCCAATGCCAATTCGACGCCCTCACAAATCTTGCCTAGATTGAGGTCCCAACCGGATTCCGAAAAAAACATGCAAACCAACCGTCTTTAGACTCGACGAAGATCAACGCAATGTTCGGTAATGGCAGACGTTCGAATTGGTTTACCGATCGGCACTTCGTCAATCTCGTCAACCAAAACTCGCTCCTCTCGACGATTCTGGGCGACTTCCAAATCGCTCGGCAATCCATCATAGGGCAACTGGTTTGGCTCCCAATTGTAAAGACGAATACGCCAACTGCGGTGCATGCTGCGATTAGTCACGATGAACTCCATGGGATCGATCGCTTTAACGAGTGGCGTGACGGTTGTCTCGGAGTCAAAGGTCTTATAGCGAACGCCTCGCAACAAGACGACTTGCCTCGGTTCTTCTTCAACAACCCAAGGCACGTCAAACCCCCTGATTTCCAAGCTCCAATCGGCGTGGTCGCTGACTCTTGTCGACTCCGGCAGCTCCAGCATCAATTCAACACGCTGTGTGCTGGAATCCATCATGCGAAACGTTCCTTCTTCACCGTTCTCGCTACCGATGACCGGCCAAAACTCGATCGCTTGCCGAATCTTGATCGTTGCCGGACCAAGATCGTGTTTGCCAATCACGATCGGCGCGTCGTCGGTCAATCTCTCCGCAATTGGATCTTCGATCACAAAGCCGCCGGCATTTAGCTCGGCGATCACCGTGTCCAGATCGCGCAGCAGGTAATACGGCAATGAGAATCGATCATGAAGACGCGACCCCCACTCGACCAGCTTGATTTCATCAACGCGCGTCGATAGCCAGGCGACCAACGTTCGCATCAGCGCGGCGATCGCCGCAGCATCTTCAGCTGTACGTGTCATTCGAAACGCACGCAGCTCTACTAGCCCCAGGCATCCGCGTGTCGGCGAGTTGACATTCCACAGTTTTTCAATGTTGACTTCGCAGCGATGCGTGTTGCCAAACCGATCGCAAAGAAACTGCCTTAAACTGCTCCAGATCAATCCCGGTTCCATTCTGCCGACGATGAATAATCGATCCAGAGACACCGCCAGTCCGTCGAAGGACTCCGGCGACACCTCGTCGGACCGAGGTTGCTGGCCGCAACTGCCCACCGAGCGAACGGCAAACCAATATGAAAGTGCAGGATGCCGATTCAAGTACGCGACCAAACTTGGCAACAACCTGGGCCGCTGAAAGAACGGACTCGATTCGGCAGTCGGGCCTCCAAAGGTAAGGTGTTGCCCTCCGCCCGAATCGACCACTTCCCCGTTGAAAAGCAACTTGTAAGACGACACCCCGATCTCGTTTGCTGCGTAATGCAGTTGTTGTTGTACCTGATAGAACGACACCAAGTCTCGGCATGGTGCCATGTTCACCTCGATCACACCGGGATCTGGCGTCACCGTCGTAAATGAGACCTTCTTACTGACCGGCGGGGGAAAGCCAGTCAGTATCATTGATGGCACGCCGCATCGATTTGCCGCTGTCCCGAGCAAGTCCATCAGGATCTGCCAATGCTCAAAATGATCAAAGTCCGGCAGTTCAACTTGAATGGATGCCTGGTCCTCGATGTAGGACGACTCTGCCAGACCGATGGAAACCAGGAACACTCCTCTGGCAGCAAGCTCATCCGTCGCCCCCGTGACTGGAATTGCCTGAGACTGAATAGGGGGCCTCGTTACCGCAGGATCGCTTTCCCAGTCACTTTGCAGTCGTTCAGAATCATCGGCAAACAGCAGTCGCACGCCCCACGATGCGTCCGGCAGATTCATTTCAACTGCAAATCCTGCCCCGATCAGATCTTTGGCCAATTGTAACCGCAGCCGATCAGCCAGTTCCTTTACGCCCACTTCGTCAATGTCGGACGCGCCATCGCGAAGCAGTTCTTCGGTCCTATCTCGTTCGGAATCCGCGGTCGTGCAGCCAGTGCCGTTGATCTGGTGGACGACCATCGGATCGGTCGGCCCCGACCAAACGGGTCGCCCATCGCGACGTGAAAAGATGCCGAAGTTCCAACGCGGTGTGCTTTCACCGGGATATTGACGGCCCAAAGTACGCAGGATCACACATCCCGGTGTCTGATTCGCGATTCGACAGGCGAACTGCCTCGCCTTCGCCTCCTTGCCACACCCCAACGCGGTCGTCTGCCAATGCGGATCATTTGAGTGTCGGTCTGTGAAGGTCGGCTCCGCACCAAGCCAAAGATCAATCCCCGTCTCGGCGACCAATCGATCGTGAATACGAAGTGCTTCTTTGAGTCGCGCATCCACATCGGTATCTATTTGCATCTGTCGTCGTTCTTCCATTTAGCCAACCCGACCCCGCAACCTTCAAGCTACAGCATCACAACGCATTGCCGTGGCTGTGGCAAAATCCTTGTCATCAGTCTGCGCGCAGGCCGCCAACTACCCCGGCATTTGCAGTGCTTGTCCAAGGTAGAGAATCTATCATTTTCTCACTCAACGTAGAAGTAAGCGTTCGGCAAACGTCTGGACACCGACGCTTTGCGTTGCCGGAATTTCATCGTGACGACTTACTTGTCTTCGTTGCAGCTTCCTGGCCAGGCTTGCCTTTTGCGGATTTTGAAGTGTCAACACTTGCTGTGTCCGTGTTACCGGTCGCCGCAAGCATGATGATCGCGAGCGGCGGGATATTTAGCTTGAGACTGTGGTCGCGACCGTGACTGGATACCTGCTCCGCCACCAAACTGCCCATGTTCCCGGTATTGCTTCCTCCATAAATCTCAGAATCACTGTTAATGATTTCGATGTATTTACCTGCAACGGGGACACCAATTCGATACCCCACATGCGGTGACGGCGTGAAGTTCAAAACAACGACGATCGACTCGCCGGAACTGTTTTGGCGGCAAAACGTATAAATGCTTTTCTCCGCGTCATCGGCTGCGATCCACGAAAACCCATCGGGATGACAGTCCAATTCATGAAGTGCGGTGTAATCTTTGTAGACGCGATTGAGGTCGCCGATGAAACGCTTGACCCCGTCGTGAATCTCGAATTGAAGCAGCGGCCAGTCAAGTTGACTTTCGGCGTTCCACTCGGAAGACTGCCCGAATTCGCCCCCCATAAACAACAGCTTTTTACCGGGCGTGGCATACTGGTATCCGTACAACAATCGAAGATTTGCGAATCGCTGCCATTGGTCTCCCGGCATTCGTTGCAACAACGATCCTTTGCCGTGAACGACCTCGTCATGTGAAAGCGGCAACATAAAGTTTTCCGAGAACTGATAGACAGACCGGAACGAGAGTTCATTTTGGTGGTACCTTCGGTAGATGGGATCACGTTTCATGTACTTCAACGTGTCATGCATCCATCCCATGTCCCACTTGTATCCAAAACCGAGTCCTCCGTCGTAGACCGGACGCGAGACACCACCGAACGACGTTGACTCCTCTGCAATCGTAATCGCGCCGGGGAAATCAGCGTGCAAGTGAATGTTGAATTGCTTCAGAAATTCGATCGCTTCGAAGTTCTCGTTACCGCCAAAGCAGTTTGGAACCCACTCACCTTCATTGCGCGAATAATCCAGATAAAGCATCGATGCAACAGCATCAACGCGCAATCCATCGATGTGGTACTCCTTCAACCAAAACCGAGCACTCGCGTGCAGGAAATCACAGACTTCATTGCGATCGTAGTTAAAAATATGCGTGTTCCAATCGGGGTGAAATCCTTGCCTGGGATCGTCGTGTTCATAAAGTCCGCTACCGTCAAATCTCGCCAAGCCATGATCGTCATACGGAAAGTGGGCAGGGACCCAATCGACAATCACACCAATATCATTCTCGTGGCAGTGATCAACGAAGTAACGGAAATCATCCGGCGTTCCGAATCGGCTGGTCGGTGCAAAGTAGCCGGTGACTTGGTATCCCCAGGAACCGTCGAACGGGAACTCTGTGATCGGCATCAATTCCAAATGCGTGTATCCAAGTTCACGGACATAATCGACCAACATGTGGGCGAGCTCTTTGTAGCTATGTAAACGGCGACCGTCCCAAGGTCGCTTCCATGACGCCAGATGAACTTCGTACACCGAAATGGGCTGTCGCAACCAATCCACTTGTGCGCGACGATGCATCCAATCCTGGTCTTTCCACCGGTACTGATCCAAATCATGGATGATTGACGCAGTCGCAGGGGGGAGTTCGGCGGCAAAGGCATACGGATCCGCTTTCTCTAGAATCTGCCCGCTTTTGGTGCGAAGGCTGTATTTGTATCGAGTCCCCAAACCGGCTCCAGGAACAAATCCAGACCAGACTCCGGAGTCGCTGCCGGTCAGCCAATCACGACCATGTTGCCATCCATTGCCATCGGACAACACGCTGACTTCCGTCGCGTTTGGAGCCCAAACAGCAAATCGCGCGCCGGCGACACCGTCCCGAGTCTCCAAGTGCGATCCAAGCCAATGATATCGTTCATTCCGCGTAGTTTCTTCTTGAGGTTCGTTCATTTTTTATATCGAAAGATCGGAACAGTCGTACGGTGGATGCTGAGCAACGGAATTCAACCGCCGACAGTTTACCCAATCGCCAATCGAGCTGCGAATCGGGCGAATCTGAACTCAAAAACGGGGTTGATTCACGAGACAGACGTCGGCAGACACGATTGACTGGCAATTCGGGGAACGTAACCAACCCAGCCGCAAAACGTTGCCGTTCGAATCCAATTTCGATCCCCTGAACCGATGCCTCTGGTTCAATTTCACGGTGATGACCACGCCACGTTGCTGATGAATCAAGTCACTGGTTTAACCAACGACGATACCCTCATGCTCCACCGTACTGCAATGCGGAGCCCAATGCCGCTTTGGTTGCCTTCTTGATTCTATCGCTGGCGTTTCCGGTTGAATCAACGCGATAAAACTTCGAGTGAGGACGGCGACCGATGTAATGGCTGCCACAGCATGTATTGGGCGACCTTGTTTTGAAAAGATGGGATGGACATGTACCGGTTGTAGTCGTGACTACGTCCGACACAATCCGTTGCATCCCATTGCCGAAAGAAGGCTTCCGGATTGGTGCACACTTTGTCGCGTGATGGAAGTCCGATGTATCCCAAGGCTTCGCTGTTACCGTCGTTGATCGTTTGACGATATCGCTTTAAGACAAAGTCTCGACTGTTGTAGGCCATAAACAGGTCATCCACCACAAGAGTGGAAAGGCTGAATTTCCCACCGCGTACAATCCATTCACTCGGAAATGCCGGCTGCACCATGAAGAGTCGAATCGAAGGCGGAGTAGCGCAATCGGCTACTCGCAGCCCATTGACCGATCCTCCACCCAACAACTGAAGAGCTCCAATCGCAACCCGAGCCCCGTAGCTACTCGCCAGAATACTGACCCGTCGATGCGATTCGAAGCTCGCAAGCCATGACCCCAGATAATACGACTGGGCCACCGAACGAGCAGCCTTGACACGGACGTCGCGAATCGGTCGCATTGGTATCTCTTGACTCGGCCAGGACCAGATAACGAGCCGAAAGTTTTGACTTTGATTTCGACAACAAAGTCTCGATTCAAGCCGGTTCTTGCGATCCATGAAGGTGCATGGTAATCGCAACCAGAATCATCAATATCCCGTAGATCGGCAGTATGCCTGCAACAACGCTTGCCATTCCTGCGACCACCAACGCGATTTCGACCAGACGATTGCTTGAAACGGACTCGAAACGGGGAAGCGCGAAACGCCAAACGGCTAAAACGAGCAAAGCCAAAAACACGGTCGCCAGACACGCGTAAACTCTGTCTCGAAAGTCATTGGTAATGCTTCGCACCGACAATTCCAAATTGCCTCCAGGGGTCGTGAACATGAATTCCTTTCCCCGCGCCGGCAAATCCACTTCAAGACTCGCCAGGAATCCTTCTTGCATCGCGACGGGACGGTCCGAGGAATTTTGTGGGCCTGCCGGGGCTGCCGCAGCATTCTCATTGCTCGGCCCAGCACCGGCCATCGGCATACCAAGTCCACCTCCCATCCCCATTGCTTGACTCGTTTCATCCGCTGGAGCGGGCGTTGACATCGGAGCATTTTGGCTTTGTTGCAACCGTTGACTGTAGCGTTCGACTTGCGCTCGATAATCACCTGCGATTTGTTGCTGAGCGAACTTTCCGTTGTCCTTTTCCAACGATTGAATC
>JAGQPO010000143.1 GCA_020426665.1 Planctomycetales bacterium | reverse complement strand
CAATTCCCCCGAATGCAAAGCCGGAGGCATCTCCACCGGCAACGAAGAATTCCGAGAACCGTTGATTGAAGCTCTGTGAAGCCCCGTTGCTGCCGTCGAAATGCCCGGGTTTTCCGTGGCCGATCGACGAGTCACCGAGGATTTCAAAATCCGAACCGGCGATTGCTGTGTTCGTAAACAGTTCCGAAAGAACCGGTCCGCCGGCGGTACTCGGGGTTTCACCCGCGTCAAAACGTTGTTCGACAATTCGACGAACCGAATTGACCGGCTCACGACGAATGTATTGCGACACATTCAAAGCAACCGGTTCGACGCCTTCAGCGGTGACCGCGACGTAGTACGTTCCCTCGGGCAACGTCACCGGTCCGATCAACGGATCGCCCGTCGCAACAGATCCTCGCGACAATTTTTCCGATCCGTCGTTTTCTCCGTTCGGGCTGGTCAAGTCGTCCAGCACGTTGCTGTTCGTTCCAAACAGCACCAATCGCGGTTCGATGGCTTCGTTGAACTCACCGTCGGAGTCATAGAAGACGCTAATGTTCGTGTTAGGTCGGTTGAAACCGTCGGCGTAGTCGATGTCGAAAATGAATGAACGCAGCGCGTTGGCAACATTTCCGTTTAAGACATCGATTTGATAGAAGTCGACGTCGGCCGAACTGGACAACTCACCGGCAACACTGATCACGTTGTTACGATTTTCAACGATGTTACCTAAGTACTGGGCGCGTTGAGACGGAACTTCGGTGCTGGACGTTGAAGGATCGATCAAGATCGGAGGGCTGATTTCACCGTTGTCGGCGTTAAACGGATCGGCGACTTCGTTTTCGCTGGCTTCTCCCAACAGCGGCGAAGTTCCGAGCAAGCCTTGGACGTGGATCCCGTGGTTCGCATAGCGAATATCCGAGTAACGGATGACGCTGCCGGCGAACTCTTGATCCTCGGTCAATCGAACTTGGAATCGATAGCCGCCGCGTGTGACTCCACCTTTACTGTCATCGGGATTGACCGAAGCACTGCGGACCCGGAAGAAGTAGGCACTTCGCGAATTCGGGTCGGTCGGGTTGCCGGTCAACGTAAAGTGAATTCCCGCATCGCGTGGGTTGGCGGTGTCGTAATCCTCGTACACACCACCGGCGCCGATCTCGCTGTACTGCGGATCGCGTGCCTGTAGAGATGTCGTCAATCCGTCCAATCGACTGTCGAAGACATCGACTTTCGATCCGTTGGCGATTTCGTCGCCACTGTTATCGCTGCGTGCCAAAATATTACCGTTGGCATCAAGCAATTCGATGACGGTGTCCAACGTAAAGCTGGTCTTGTCGATATCGACCCAGATCTCGGTTCCCGGAATACCGATAAAGCTGTAGGTGTCGACGTCGTCCGGGTTACTCAAGAATCCTTCAACCTCGAAACCGAGTCGAAGATTTTCGTCGCTGGCCGTCAACGAACTGGCCAACTCGCCGAGAACTTGCGCGTTGTCGACTGTTCCGTTCAATCCGGGCGCGACTTCGGTTGCCAATTCCAATTCCGGAATCACATCGACGTTGCGATCGTTACTGTACTGTTCCAGCAGGATGCTGCGCCAGTCATTCGGCTCGGGGCGTGAATTGGTTTTGTCACCGTTGTTGTCGGTGAACTGAGTTCCCTCGGGAGTCAACCCGGCGCCAACCGTGTCGTCGCGGAAACTGGTCAATACGACCGGAGCGTCGGGGAAACCGAGGATTGAAATGGACCCGCCGATACGATCTTTCGCATCGTTTGGTGTTCCGCTCGCGGTCAACCCGGTTCCGATGGTCGCGCTGTTGGGCGTCCCCTGGCCGCTGCTCCAACCGTTAACCAGGAACGAATCCTGGTCGCCGAGTTTGACCACCAAGCTTTCGTCGGGTCGACTGCGCAGTTTCAGCCCGCCACCGGAATGGAAGTTGTCGACAAGGATCGTGTCGAAAACAAGGTGCACCATGTCGGTGTCATCCCAGACACTTTCGGTCGTTAGCGTTCCGCCACGGATTTCCATACCGGTGATTTGATCCAATCCCGGCAAGTCATTGTCGTCATATCGGTTGAACCGAATCATCGGTCCGAAGTTGTCGTCCAACTCGCTGATGCGATCGATCGGACCGGTTTGGCGACCGACATCAATGACACGATCCGCGGTCAACGAATCGGAATCGATGTCGATGATCGATCCGTCGTTATCGACGAATTGGTTACCGACGATGATCGGCTGGCTGCCACGAATAAAGATCGTCGACGGAGCCGCGGACAGTCGCCCGAATCTTCCGATCGGACCGGCACCGTCTTGACCGCTGTCGTTGAATTCGAAGCGGGTGTTCGTGATACGTCCTTCGGCTTGTTGCAGCTGCAAAGGCACGAACCCGCGGGTTTCACCGCCTTCGATCAGACTGATTCCGCCGGCGTAGGAAACCACACCGTTGTCGATGCTGATGAACGACGTCGGTCCGGCGTAGATGCCAGCCCAGTCGCCGTGGCTGGGAGCCTGGAAGACCGGCGAACCGTCGTCATTGTTGGTATCGAATGTGCCTCCGGCACCATAGCGGTCGTCGCGAATGCTGGTCATTACGACCGGATTACTTCCGTCCCCTTCAGCCAACAAGACCGAACCCGGTGAAAGCTCGATCCGCGAACCGCTGAGCTTCATCACGATGCCCGGATCCAAAACGAGCGAACCGTCCAATCGTCCACGAGTGCCTTGACGCGTCAGATCCAACGTGACCAATCCGGGCGTTGCCGGGTCGAGTTCAAGGTTATCGATAAACGAGTTGGAACTGGCATCCAAATCGGCGACGAGGCGGAACTGTGGATTGGCCGACGCATCGGCGCGGTACAGGCGGCGAGACACATAGTCGTTGCCGCGCGTGATCAACGGCAACGCCGTCAATTCAATACTGCTATTGTTGTCGGTAACGGTAAACGTGAAATCGTTTTGGCTTGCCAGCGATTCGAATCCGTCGTCGTCGACGAACGTCATTTTGTAAATGTACGTTCCGGCAAGGAGAGAACCGCCGGGAAGCTCGCGCGCCGAAACCAATGCCAACGAAGGTGCGAAGCCGTCGGTGATCGAACCGCCGGGCTTACTGGCGATGACCAAGTTCTCCGGCAGCACGTGGACGACATCGGTATCATCAAAACGCCCGGAAACAGTCAGTGTTTTGGGTGTCTGAGTCGCGGTGGTGGGCACCCGGACGAACAAACCGTTGACGGTGTTGTTTACCAACAAGTTGTCGTAGATTTCCGGTCCGACCCGGTCGTAGTCGGCGGTAAACACGCCAGCTTGTTGGTAGCGCGGCGCCTGGTACGACGTTTCTTCGAAGCTGTCCGGCGAGGCACTGATGGCCGAGTCGGCACTACGAGTGATTTCGTTAAACGTGATCGTCGGACGCAGGTTGATGATCAAAATCGGATTAACCAACTGCTGGACCGAATCGATCAACACGTTGCTGCTTCCGCCGTAACGAATCTCGGCGTGGTTGACGCGTTGCAGGAAGATGCCTTCATCTTCCAAATCGCGACGGCCTTCGAATTGGTCCAAGTCACGTCGGAAAATCAATCCGCCCCAATCGCCCGACTGTGCCTGGGGACTGGTTCCCGCGGCGGCCGAATCGGCCCGTCGGTCGCGAATGCTGGTGATGATCACACTGCCATCGTCGTAACCAGTGACGCCTTCATCAATGTCGCTGATCAACGTCGTGACGATCGGGTCACCTTGCAGACTCAAATTAACCAGTCGTGGCGTTCCCAAGATTTGCAACGCGCCATTGCTTCGGTCGACCTGCAACGTGCTGCTGCCGACGTTGATATACGACCCGCGCAGTTTCAAGATGGCGCCGGCATCGATCATCGTCGTCACGCCGCGTGGAACGTTCATGGCGCGACCGTCTTCCAGCGATTGGCCGCCGACGTCGGTCAAACCGATCTTGTAGCTGAAGTTGTCCTGTTCCGTCTCCACCTTTCCGTCCAGACCACCGTTGCCGACGATGCGAACGATGTCGCCTTCAATCGCCGAACCGAACGCGTTGGCGACATTGGGGTTTGCAATGTTGTTGAACGGATGTGCCAAGCTACCATCCGCGTTCGGGCCGGCCGTTTTGTCGACAAAAATGTTTCGACCGATCGCAACCGCTGCGCGGAAATTGCTGGACAAATCAACGCTTCGGTCGCCGGTAAACTCCAACCCGGTGCCCAAGCGTATCACCGATACTCCCGTTTCACCTTGCCGCAGATTGATCGCCGACGCCAAGGAGGAAGCCAGGTTACCCGCCGGGGTCGGGAAGCCGTTTGTTCCGTCGCTGTAGAACACAGCAATGTTACCCGGCACCGCGGACCCGCCATTGGGGACGAATTCGTAAGTTCGAACGACGCCGGTGCCGGAAACAATCGTGATCTTCTGTCCGGGAACCACTGCCTCACCGTCATCGGTGAAGTTAACGATTCGATTTTCGGGGCGGGTTTGGAACCAGAAATTGTTCACTCCACCGGGAGAGCCATCGCCGTCACCGTCAATCGGAGTTCCAGGCACACCGGCACGCGAGCTGTCGAGGTCGCGAATGACATCGACCTCGTCGACCTGAGGCTCAAATTTCAGGTGCAAGTCATAGGCACTTTGAGTGCGGCCACCCCAACCGCTGCCGGGAATCGTGGGATCATATTCATCGTTACCACTGGCCGAAACGCCGACGTAGTAAACGCCTTCACCCAGTGATGCGATGATTCGAGAATCTTCACCGAAGTAATCATCGTTCTGGGAAAGTTCGACCAAACCACCACCGGCCAGTCGGATCGGCAACGGTGCCGCCGGCTTGCCGCTGATGTCCGACTGTGGGTCACCCAATGTGACCGAGGCTCGCAAGATCGAGCTCGCGAACGGATTGTTATTGACCGCATCGACGACCTGCTGGGCCGTCACGCTGCTGATAAACGTTCCCTTGCGAGGCAAATCCAGCAGAATGGCATTGGGAATTGGATTTCCTGCGTCGTCAAAGACACGGTTGACACGAACTGCGTTATCGTTCAACCCTCGATCGGACTGAATGAAGCGAACTTCCGTGCCGTTTCCGCTTCGGCCGGTAATCAACGCCTGGAAAGTGACACCCAAGGTCGAACCGAACCCGAGATCCGAAACCGACGAGGCACGCACTTCCTGGAACAACGACAGTGTCGTGTCCAGCAAACTGCTATCAGGCAAGCGTTCGGCGAACGACTCGGCGGTCAGCGTGCCGACCTTGTCGGGATCATTCAAATCGACTTCGAATCGATACAGGTCGATATCGATACTGTCGGTACGATGAATGTACTGGCCGTGCTCGATGTCATAGTTACCCGGGAACACCGGCTCCAAATCAACCGCAGCAACAGGCGTATCGATGTTCTGGTTCAAGAACAGCGGGCTGAGAGCCATGATCGTTTGCGCGGGGAGGTCTTGCGCCTGCTCCAATCCCAGCAAGAATCCGACACCTGCGGCAGCCTTGCGTGTGAATTCTTCGCCGTAATCCAAGTCAAAATTAGCCTGGTTGCTGAACACGATTGCCGAATTGTTAAACGTCGGGTCGATCCGCAACGAAGCTTCCAACGTCGTACTGACGTTCCTTCCAATCGCAGATGAGGGACCGACCAAAGTTGTTCCGAATCGCGGTCGCAAGTTAGCCGTATCCCCGACGGCGAATGTGATGCCCTCGCTTTGGGTCTCGCGGAATTGAACCCCCAGCTCGGCCGACCACAGGTTCAACACCTCACGAATGCGTTGTTTCTGTTTCGCGTTGATCTGGTTCAAGAAGTCGGTTGAACCTTGGCTGTCAAAAATCCCCTTGAAGTTATAGGGAATGTCTGTGACGCCATCCTGCGTGTCTGCTCCGAACGCGGGGTTGATGTGACGCTGCAATTGACCGCTGCTGCCGTCCAAATCTCGGTGACCTGGATCGTCGTTACCGCCGGACAATTCGATCAGGAACGGCTGCGGATCGATCGACTCACTCACGATCAAACTGGTGATCGCGTTGTCTTGACCAAACACCCCGACATCCAAGGATGTTGTTAACGTTTCGCCGGCCGCGTTCATCGTCAGCGGTGGAGCACCGATCACGCTGCGTGGCAATGCCAGTTGTCCGCCGTCATTAACGTCGCCGTTGCGTTGAGAGCGCAGCGTGATCGCGGCGCTAACAGCCGGCGTTGCCGTGACGATGTTTTTCAAGTCGTCTACGGTCGGCAACGGATCAACCAGCGGATTGACCAACCCAAAGTTGAAAACAACGTTATTGTTTGCATCCAATCGAACCGAAAGGCCTGCGGTTCCGACACTCTCGAAACGAACGGTTCGACCGCTGGCACTCTCGCCGACCTGATTCAGCGTAAATGAGACTCGCAGCCCGTCGTATTGGAAGTCGGTGACGACGGTCGGCTGGACCGCCAATTGCGTCGGCGGAAGGATCAAGTCCACACGCTCATCAACCGCCGTGCCGATCCTTAGTCGCCAAGTTCCGCCCTCGTGAAGTGAGTTGGCCGAAGCGGTCGGCAACTCGTTGATGTCATCACTGAAGATCAACCGGGCCGTATGCGTCGCCGGATCGTAAACGACCTGATCGGGGTGGAAGCGTTCGTCGTCCGTTGTCCGAACGGTTTCTTGCGTGAACAGCAGTTGATAGAAACGCGGGTTCTCGGCCGATCGCGGCGTCGGATTGCCATTGTCATCATTTTCGACGAACAGCGGGTCTTCGTTGAAGTAGACGACGATTTCGTTGCGGTTTTGCTTTAGCGCGCCGCTGGAATCGCGAACCACGGGTTGCGGAACAACTGATTCAACCAATGCTCCCAAGCTGAGTTTAAAGTCAACTCGTTGGCTGCGCTGATTCGCATCTCGGGGAATGAAGAACTCGCCGGATGTGTTTCGCAAACCGGTCACGCCCAAACCGACGTCATCGAATCCGAACACCTCGATTCGATAATTGTCATCCGGCAGCGAATCGGCGAAGCGAACGACGACTTCGTTTTGGTTCGGATCGCCAAGGGTCACCAGCCCTGGCGCGACACGTACGTCATCGGCCGTCCCCAACTGGCCGTCTTCTCCGGCGCGCGTGATCCGAATCCCGTCGAACGTCGTAGCGTCCAAGACCTGATTCTGGTCAAAGCCGAACGTCAAAACTCGGGGCGATGAATCACGCACGGCTCCGTCGGTGATCAATGCGCCTTCGTTGGGCTGGATACCGATCAATTGCGGACCGGCCAGCAAATGACGTGGCTCGAGCGACTGGAACAGTTGACGGCGACGCAAATCCTTGGACTTGGCGACGCGGCGCTTACTGTGTCGGGCCGAGGCTGACGCGGTAGAACGTGACTCACTGATGTTTGACTCGATGACGTCCTGAGGAGCAGTGTTGGACGTCGAGTTCTTTCGCTCACGCGAAGTCATAGACCAGACCTTCATGGGGGCTTCGCTGCGTGCGTTCAACAGGCGTTGACGCGGCAAATCGGCCGGTGGGGTGGACAATCGTGTTGTGGGTCGGGCGACCTCGAATTCAAAAAACCGCCCGAAAAACAAGGCAAAATGACAAGTCGCTTCTCAACTGGGAGGTCAGGTGAGAAACGAGTGCCGAGTATAGTTCGACCGAAATAACCCGCAAATAAATGCGTGAACGTCCGGCCAACGTCATCACTTTTTGGTGTTCGGTCCTTCCGATCGTGACGGCGCAAACGTTGACTGGCCCCTTCCTGGAACCCGCCCGACGGGGTGGTTTCGGGGCGGAATTCCATGCTAAATGGGCTTTATTGGTACAGTTCAACGTCGACGTTGGACGACAGAACGGCTCCGAAGTTCCGCAGATTCACCGCTTCTGGAATGCTTCAAAGATTTTTTCAGCATCCCCCGCGAAATTTCCTCTTCTCGGCCGACTAAGCTGCCGCCGTACGAACGGCTCTAATAGATGCATCACCAATTTGAACCCGTGGGGGTTCTCCCTCAATCTGGACCACAGAATGAGATGGGGCAGGCAAGGTAAGTTGGATTTCGGTGTCTGAATCGATTTTGTGGCCCCGCCCGCCATGTCGGCACCGTCTCCCCAGCCCGCTCGGTCACCGCGAGTGATCAGAAGCCCCGTCCGTGGTGGCGCTGTCCTGATGGTCGGCAAATCGTGGCCGGCGGATCCAAGGGCGCCGCAATCCCCAGAGGGCGAATTTATTGGTCGAAATCTGGTGGCGGATTCCTTGACCCCGCCGTCCAACATCCCTTACCCTAGACAGCGAGTCTTTACCGCCGATCCGCCCTTTTTGAGTTCCCTCTCGAGGCCGCAATGAGCAATCAGACCAACCGTGCTCGTCAAACGCAACGGACGCCCCGGCAAAGCCCCCATTGCGACAGCCCGATCAGAACGCTGACCGCACTCGTTCGCAAGCGTTTGTGGGTGGCTTCGGTGATTGACGGACTGACGACGGGACTGCTGGTCGGTACGGCCGCGGCACTGGCGTTTGCGATTGCCCGCGCGACCGTGTTTCCTGTCTCGCACTGGGGATGGGCAGTCGCGATTTCCGCGGCTGGTGGTCTGGTTGGATTGTTTTTGGGCGCCTCGCGTGGCCGCAGCGAACAATCGGCGGCACGGCTGATCGACGAGCACTTTGGCTTGAAAGACCGGTCCATCACGACACTGGAATTCATCAACGGCAAAGAGGACCCAGCTGATCCAGGTTTGGCCGCAAAGCACTTACAAATTGAAGAAGCCAATACGCACCTGAAATCCGTCGATGCGACCCAGTGCGTTCGGATTGATCCATGGAATCGTCCCCTTCGTTGGGCCGCCGGATTGGCAGCCGCCATGTTGGTCATCCTCGCACTGACCGGAGGCGGCGTTCAAGAAGTTGACGCGAAACCCGTGCTGGCCCTCGCTTCGCAACAATCGCTTGAACTTCGCGAAACGATGCTTCCGGAATTAGAACAGTTGGCCAAAGAACACGAAGATCCCGAGATCGAAAAGCTATTGGAAGAGCTCCGCGAGAAAGTCGACGAGATGGAAACGGACGCCCAGGACGAAAACGACCTGATGGCAACCCTTTCGGAAATGGAACAATCACTGGCTGAAGCGCGCGAATCGATGCAGCTGGAAATGACCGACGCAACCATGCAGGCTCTGGCTGCGGCGATCAAACCGTCGGATCAGCTTCAACAGGCGGCAAAAGCGTTGGAGTCAGAAGATTACGAAAAGGCAAGCGAAGAACTTAACGCAGTCGACCCGTCCAAAATCGGTGACAAACAACGCCGCGCCGTTGCCGATAACTTGAAAAAGATGGTTTCCAAACTTAGCCAAGGAAAAAATGGCCAACTCAGTGAGTCGATCTCGCAGCTCGCCGAGGGACTCAGCAACAAAGACATGAAAGAGTGCAAAGAGTGCCTGGCCAAACTTGCCGGCCAATGCAAGAAACAAGGCGAGTGCAAGAAAATCGGTCAGTGCATGTCGTGCCAACTCAATCGTCTGTCCGAATGCAAGGGGCAGTGCCGCGGCCAATGCCTGTCCAACGTCGCCAAGAAATCAGACAGCCCCAGCACCAAAGCTGGAATCGCGTCAAGTGGCCAACCGCTCGGCGACAAAGCGACCCGCATGGACAGCACCCGCAAAGAAGAACAGCTGACGGGTGTTCAAGGTGAAGGCCCCAGTGAGACCGAAATCACACAAGCTCCCGAAGGCGAACAAGACGCCGCCCGAGCCTACGCCGGAAAATACAACGAGTTCCGACGCAAGGCGGAAGCCGTATTGGATTCAGAACCGCTACCGATGGGAGTTCGCGAAACCGTTCGGACTTACTTCGAAAAGATCCGACCCAGTAACGAAGAAGCCGCCAGTGCCGAAGTTGGTAGCGAACTCTAGTGCTTCGTTGCAGCTTGATTTTCGCGTAGTGGAAAACCGTCAAGAGTTCCGATTCTCCCTGCCATCCCTTCGAAAACCTCTGTTTGCACAGCGGTTTCTGGCCTGGTTCGCCCACCGATTATCAATGGTTCGCCGACTGTTGTTTTTGGTACGACGGACTTCCAGTCTGTCGACAATCAAAGCGTTTTGATCGCCGAGCGATCAACGACTGTTACATCCCAAAACCGAGCGTGGCTTTCCAGGCGGCCGCTTGGTCTTTTCGCCCGACTTTGTCGGTGATGGATTCCCATGCTGCCGCGGCGGCAGTCAACGCGTCGACAGCGGAGACATCTCCGGTCACGCACCGAATGATTTGCTCATCCAGCGCACTGTAATACTGTTCGGCAGCCGGCAGAATTAATCCCGGCACAACTTGCCGGGTCTGCAATCGTCCCGCAAGCCATCGCGAATACACCGTCTCATTTTGTGCCGTGTCGTCTTGCATCGTCGAACGAGTTTGTGAGAAACGGTCTGTCTGACCACGGACTGACGAAACTCGCTCTCCACCGCTTAACCAACCGATAAACGCTTTGGACGCATCGGTCTGACGGCAACCGCTGGTGATAAACGCCAGCGGTGTCTGAGGTCCGAACCACAATCGGTTGGTCTCCGTCTGCATCGGACAATCAAAAACACTGACGTCAAATTCTTCGCCGTCGCGACGCCCCCCGTTTGCTTCCGGCCTCTCGTTCGCTTCCGGCCTCTCGTTCGCTTCCGGCCGGTCCTGCGAATCATCCGCCAATGAAATTCCTGCCGGCAACTCGTAGCCGATCCCGCCGCGAAGTTCCCCTTGTCGAATGCCACGCCAGATCTCCATGGGGCTCTTGGCCTGCGTCTGATACAACGATACGGTAGCCTTCATTTGCTCCAACGCGTCGATGTAGTCTGAGCCGACAATCTCGGGTTCCATCGTCATCCGGTTGAACAGCCAACTACGACTGAAAGTCAGGGCACAACGATTTAAAAACGAGGCCGCCGCCCAACTCTTGGCCAACGGCTCGGCTGCCTTTCCATCCAACAGCTTCACCCAATCGTGATAGTCAGCCCAGGTTCGGCATTCGACTTCCGAGTCGGTCGCGAGTAACGCAAAGACCTTGGCACCGACGGGCAGCCCCCAGTTTTCTCCGCCATATTTACCCAGCCCCTCCTGCACGGCTGGAAAGGACTTTCCGTACCGTTGATCGTAATCCTGGAGCAACGATTCACTGAGTGTTGTCGCTGCGCCGGCGCTGACGATACCGCCGAGCGATTGCTGAGGCAAAATGGCCACATCGGCGTGCATGATCTGGTCAGACACATTTGGCTGGGCAACATCAATCAATTCGATTGACAGCGGTTGCTCCATCGTCATCGACCACGCTAGTCGAATCGATTCGGCGTCTGAGTCGTTTCCGTCCAGCACAATCCGCAGCGGAACATCCGATCGCGGTGCGGCGGACTCGGCGGGCACGTCTCGGTTTTCCTTGCTGCACCCGGACGCCAATGCGGCGGCGGCCAGCGAAATCACCGTCCGACGATTTGGACGGTGAATCCCAGATCGGTCGATCCTCGAAAGGCCAGGCTGACCGTTGTTTTCCAATGGCATGAATAATGAATGTGATCGGAGTGAAGACGGGAAAGCATTGTGAAGGCGGAGGGCGGGCCGCACGATACATTTTTGCAAAAGAGGTGACCCCAGCAGCAATGGGGAAATTACAGATCCCCGGCGGCGCGATAACATACGCAGCGGCGTGCAATTCGGTTCATTAGGAAAGTTTCAATTCAACAAGGCGCAGCATGAGTCATTATTTGGGAATCGACATCGGGACCAGTGGTACAAAAACACTGTTGATCGACGCAGCCGGCACGGTCATCGCCGAATCCAACGCCACCTATCCGATGGAGCAACCCAAACCCGGGTGGACGCAACAGGATCCCGAGGACTGGTGGAAAGCCACGGTCAAAACCGTCCGCGCCGTGATGCGGCAATCCAAATGCAAACCGGACGACGTCAAAGCGATCGGCTTGAGCGGCCAGATGCACGGTAGCGTTTTTCTGGACAAAGACGACAACGTGATTCGCCCCGCGCTACTTTGGAACGATCAACGCACTGCGGCCGAATGCGACGAAATCACGTCCGCCTCCGGCGGTCGCGAACAATTGATCCGGTTGGTCGCCAATCCCGCATTGACGGGTTTTCAAGCGCCAAAGGTGCTGTGGTTACGCAACAACGAAAAACGCAACTTCGATCGTCTGGCGAAAGTCTTGTTGCCCAAAGACGACATTCGTCGGAGGTTGATAGGCGACTACGTGACCGAGGTCAGCGACGCCAGTGGCACATTGTTCTTGGACGTTGTCAACCGAAAGTGGTCGGGAGAACTGCTGTCGAAATTGGGGCTCGACTCCGAACTGCTGCCACGGGTCGTCGAAAGTGACGAAGTCACCGGGACATTGACACCGGCGGCGGCGAAAGCATTGGGACTGACCACCGATTGCAAGGTGGTTGGTGGAGCCGGCGACTGTGCCGCCGGAGCGGTCGGCAATGGTGTCGTCAAAAAAGGCGTGCTCAGCACATCAATCGGCACCAGCGGTGTCATGTTTGTCCACAGCGTCCAACCGCAATCGGATGCGGCCGGGCGATTGCACACGTTTTGTCATGCCGTTAACGGCGCCTGGCACATGATGGGCGTCAATCTGACCAGTGGAGGGTCGCTGCAGTGGTGGGTCGAATCCGTCATGCAAGGACTCGCAGGAATCAATGGCAAAGACACCTACCGTGCCGCAACCGCCGAAGCCCAAGAATGCCCCGCCGGCAGCGGCGGTTTGTTGTTCTTGCCCTACTTGAACGGCGAACGAACTCCGCACGCCGACCCCAGCGCGCGAGGAGCCTTTGTCGGATTAAACCTAACACACAAACGTGGAAACATGACCCGTAGTGTGATGGAAGGCATCACGTTTGCGTTGCGTGACAGTTTGGAAATCATTCAATCGCTGGACGTTCCGGTACGCGAAATCAGGGCATCCGGTGGCGGTAGCAAAAACCCGTTCTGGCGGCAAATGCAGGCCGACATGTTCGGCAAGAAGATCACAACGTTGAAAGTCGAACAGGGTCCGGCCTACGGTGTTGCTCTGTTAGCCGCCGTCGGTGACGGAGCCTACAAAAACATCCAATCGGCCTGCAAAGCAACCATCGAAGTCGCCGATCAAACGCCGCCGGAAAAGAAGTCCGTCGCGGCCTACAATCAACTGTTCCCGGTTTATCGAAAGCTTTACACCGACTTGAAAGACTCGATGCAAACCTTAGCCGGCTTGCAATAACCGGTACCACCACGGACTGATTTCAATGCAGCATGTTGATATTAATATCGTCGACCGTGTCGCGACCATCATGATGGACCGACCGGAGGTATGTAATGCGCTTGATTCCCAATTGATCGCAGATTTGATCCTGGCGTTTTCTGACATTCATCAGGAAAAGCGTGTCTCGGCGGTGGTGCTGACCGGCAAGGGGAACCATTTTTGCAGCGGCGTCGATTTGAAGGCGTTTGCAAAGGTCACCAAACTGGAACCGATCGATGCGCAACCGCAATGGTTCGAAGTTTGGAGGGAACTGACGGAGATTTGCGAAACTTTGTTGCGATTCCCCAAACCCATTGTCGCTGCGATCGACGGACCGGCCATCGGCGCCGGATTGGCTTTGGCACTCGCGTCCGATTTGGTTGTCATGTCGGATCGCGCCACACTGTCGGCAAACGCCGTCGAGCGTGGCTTGATCGGAGGGCTGACGGCGCCGCTGTTGACGTTTCGGTTCGGTGCATCAATCGCAGCAAGAATGTTACTGACCGGTGCGGCCATCGACTCTAGCGAGGCATATCGATTGGGGATGTGTACCCAGGTCGTGCCGTCGAACCAAATCTGGATCGCCGCTAGCGAGTGGGCGAAACAATGTGGCGGGTCACCCCGCGAATCGGTACAAGCGACGAAGCGAATGTTGAACGAAGCGATCGGCGAAACGTTGCTGTCGAATTTAGCCAGCGGCGCCGCAACCGGCGCAACGGTTTGCAATACCGATTCGGCCGCCGAAGGAATCCGCGCGTTTCTGGAAAAACGCAAACCCCAGTGGCCGTAGTGCTAATTCCCACGTCCTAAGCGATCGGCAATTTGATCAACTTTGACTGTTGCGGAATCTCGGCAACACTTCGCGGGTAGGTCGCGTGATTTTCTGCGAAATCAATGGAAACCTCCAGGGCCTCGACTATCTTGCGCGTCTGCCCATCAAAATGAAGGTAGCTGCCCATAATCGTGTGGGCGTATTCAAATTTTGTCGGCCCCATCATCGCGGCGCGAAAGAAATTTTTGACGTACAACCATCGTGTTCGTCGATCGGAAAGCATTCGCCGCGCGATCGTCGTGAATCCACGCAGCATCCGTTTGAATTCCCATGCGTTGGGGATGTGTTTGTTTCGAATTTTAATTCGCCTGGTCGTATCCATCACGCGATTCATGAATGCCTCCGGCGAATAGACCGACTGAATGATTGACTGAAGCTCACGATAAATCTCGACCCGGTCACGCATCGTGACAAAGTTCAATCCGCTTGCAGTCTGGTCCTTGGATTCGTTGCTACGCAACTCATACACCACTTCGGTGTCATC
>JAGQPO010000142.1 GCA_020426665.1 Planctomycetales bacterium | reverse complement strand
TGCTGTGGTTTCCTGAGATCAACTTGCGTGATCCCTCCCAGCAATTTTCCAGGATGAAAGGCCATCACGTAGGCGACATAATCCAGGCCGCCTGCATCTCGCCGATAGGGAATGCGGCTGAGCGCCAGCCGAAACTTTCCGGCAGGGCCGCTCGCTTTGACCGGTAACGCATCACCGAAACCGTCGCTGACGACTTTGCAGATCATGCCCGGCATTGGTTCACCGTCTGGGTCTACCACCACACCGGTTAATACCGGAACGGGCAACAAGACAATATCATCTGCAACGGCGGGTTCTACATCAGTGACAGCTAACAGCGTAGTTTCGGGAACAGAATAAAAGCCCGTCGCGATCACCTCCAATTGGACCGTGCCGCCAGTGACCTCCAACTCATAGCGACCATCTTTATCTGTATCGGCACCCTCCAGCGCGGTCGCCTGTTCGAGTCCAAGCTCTTTGATCGATTCAAACGAGCGGGACGCGTGTTCCGGATCTGGCGAAACCAACATTGCGCTGACGTGCACGCCGGGTTTGGGATTTCCTTCAGCATCGACGACTCGCCCGGACAGCTTGCGTTTGGGATACGCCGTCAGTTCGATCGCGGCCGACTCTCCATCGGAAAGATCCAGAATTGGATTCGGACGGTCCAAAAAATTGTGCAACATCGGACCGACGTAGAAATCCTCAGACCGAACGCGCAACTCGTTAAAGTTCTTCGGCTGGACGGTCATCGACAACTTGCCGTCACGGACGTTGATCTGGTGACGAATCCCCGACTCGTTGATTGATCCGGTTTGCGGAAACAAGACAACCTCCATCGGTGCACCGTCTTTGACCACCGATCCGTCTTGGTGTCGCAACTTGATCTCCATTCTCACACCTTGATTTAACGTTGCAGCCGAAAGCAAACCGGACCGAACGCGCAGCTCGGAAAAGGATTGAGAAACATAGTCGGGATGGAAGATCGTTAATTTCAAAGCCACATCCAGAGGCAGTGGCGGCAACTCGAGCACGCCGTTGGCATCGGACTTGCCCCACGTCAATCCCAAGTCGGATGCCGCCGACTTCGTCAGCACGTTCGCGTTGCCGTTATTGCTGGTGTATTGCAGCCACGTCAATTCAGCGCCCGCGATGGGCATCCCGTTTGCGTCACAAACTTCAATGGTTGATCGGACCGGAGATTGCAAGGTGATCGTCTGTAGCCGTTCTCTATTACTGTTGATCACCAATTCCATCATGTCGGCGACAAACCCGGCCTTGCCGATCCGGGCGTAGGAGAAACCGTTTTGGGAGATTCCTTCGATCGTTGCGATGCCCTCGTGATTGCTGACGGCAGACAGCCCCAAATGTTGGTAATGGCCGTTCCACAAATAGACATCGACCGAAGCGTCAGGGATCGGTCGACCGTCGGCATCCCGAATGGTCCATTGCACAGCATTCTTTTGGGCCAGCCTGGCAGCATTCTGCTCGGCGGGCGTGGCAACCGCGGATGTTGACTGGACGGGCGGATCCGCCGACACGCCATGCGCCATCATGACGATTCCCGCGCAGACAAGAGCTGAAAGAAATGACCAGGGTTTGTACATCACGAAACTCAATCAAAATGCCGGTACGGATTCCTATCAACACTCCGCCTTCGACCTTCGGTGTTCGCCGAAAGTGGGTCTGAAGCGTATGGACGGCTACGATTGGTTGACATAACCATCAGGTTGTTGATGGTTGAGCATCCAAATTTTATTTAAGATTCCCCTACTTTTTGCTGATCGCAGCGGTATGGCGGCAATAACCGGTGCGCAAACGTTCCGTGTTTCACCGTTTCAAAAACCGCACATTCACCGGCGTTCCAACTTTGATTTCGCTTCCGACCGGCGCCAGTGTTCCGGTGGTAGGGTCAATCGATAACGAAACGACGTTTCCAGAATTCTGGTTTGCCACGACCAAAAACTTCCCGTCCGGACTGATTCCAAATCCTCGCGGGATTTCGCCAAGTGTTGGTTGATTCTCGATCAATTTGACTGTCCCGCTGTCAACGTCCAATTGGAACACTGCAATCGAGTTGTGCCCCCGGTTGCTGACATACGCGATGGTTCCGCTGGGATGAACCAGACACTCCGCGGTGCTGTTGCCGGGCACCGGTTTTCCAGCCGGCAGAGTCGATGCGACATTGCCGAGAACCAACTTCTTCTCTTTCGAATCGTAACGCAGCAGTGCAGCTTCAGACGTCAGTTCCAAATTCGCCAAAGCCGCTGTGCCTGAGGGGGTGAAACAAAAGTGACGCGGACCACCTCCGGCTGGCATCGCAAGTGACGGCTGATCTGCCGGAGTCATCTCTCCGGTCCGGCCGTCGATGTCGTAAATCACGATTTGATCCATCCCCAGATCGGCGACGAACGCCTGGCTTCCGTCCTCGCTAAAATTAATGGAATGCGCGTGCGCTTCTTTCTGGCGACTTTCGTTCACGCTGCTACCGACGTGCTGGTGAAACGATGCGATCTCACCAAGAGAACCATCGTCGTTGATCAGGTAGGTCGCACAGCTCCCGCCGCTGTAGTTAGCGACTCCCACAATCCGCCCGCTGGGATGGACGGCAACGTGACAGGCCGCCCCGCCGCGGGTGGACCGCTCATTCAACTTTGCCAGTGTCCCGTCACTTTGGATCGAGTAGGCGACGATCCCCACCGAGTCGTCTCCCGTGAAAGGCGTTTCGGAGACGGCATACAACGTTTTTCCGTTTGGGTGAATGGCAACAAACGACGGATTGTCGGCCGTGGCGGCAAGACGTGGTGATGACAATCGTCCGCCAGATTCGTCAAGCGTACAAACGTAGATTCCCTCGCTGCCGGAATTGCCGCGAGTGTAGGTTCCGAAATAAACCAAGGTTTCCGCCGAACTGATTGCGGAAAAGATCGCACAACAAAAAAAGACTATCAATCGCATGTTCAGACTCCGGGGCATTGGTGGAGTTGGTATTGTAGCTGGTGGCTGGCCGTCTATGCTCACGCCAACTTAACAAGCCGATGGCCGCCGCATATTAAAATTGATTGACAACAAATTCGCCATATGATCTGGAAGGTTCCACCATGCGTCGCATCCTGTTCGCGTTCGTAACCGTCTTCTGCTTGGCAAATCTCTCCGTCGCACAATCGCACACCAGCACGTCTGAAGGCGATCAACTGCTCGCGGAATACTTTCGGGGCGAAACGAAAAAGTTGACCGATCGCTCGCTGGACGGTGTCAAGACGCTGGATGATTGGACGCGCCAAAAGCCAGAGCTTCGACGACAGATGTTGGAGATGCTGGGCTTGGACCCGATGCCCGAGAAAACTCCACTGCACCCGACCATCACCGGCACACTGGAGGAGTCCGGTGTAACCGTCGAACGATTGCATTTTCAATCGATGCCGGGACTGTACGTCACAGCAAATCTGTACCGACCCAGTAAACAATCCGCTCCGCTGCCCGCGATTTTGTACGTCTGTGGTCACGGCGGCGAAAAGCACGACGGAAAAAGTATCGGAAACAAAACACACTACCAACATCACGGAGCCTGGTTTGCCCGCAACGGATACGTTTGCTTGACGATCGATACCGTGCAATTGGGTGAAATCCCGGGGATTCACCACGGCACCTATCGCGAAAAGATGTGGTGGTGGAACAACCGCGGCTACTCGTCGGCTGGCGTAGAGGCATACAACTGCATTCGATCACTGGACTATCTGCAATCCCGTGACGAGGTCGACGGCCAGCGAATCGGAGTGACCGGCCGCAGCGGCGGCGGCGCTTATTCCTGGTGGATCGCCGCGATCGATGAACGGATTTCCGTTGCTGTGCCTGTGGCCGGAATCACAAGTTTAAAAAACCACGTTGTCGACGGATGTGTCGAAGGCCATTGCGATTGCATGTACATGGTCAACACGTACCGCTGGGATTTCCCCATGGTGGCCGCACTCGTTGCACCGCGACCGTTGTTGATTTCCAACTCCGACAAAGACCGGATCTTTCCGCTGGACGGCGTCGTCGATGTTTATACGAAGGTTCGCAAGATCTATTCGCTTTATGACGCCGAGGAAAACTTGGGCCTGCAAATCACCGAAGGACCACACAAAGATACCCAGGAACTGCGGATTGCCGCATTTCGCTGGATGAATCGCTTTCTCCGCAACGATACGGAACTGATCGAGATGGCGGCCAAACCGCTGTTCGAAAAACATGAATTGAAAGTCTTTGACGAAATACCCGAAGACGAGCGGGTGACGACGATCCAGGAAACCTTCGTCCCCACGGTCCAGGCCGGTGATTTGGACGTAGATTCAACGGGACAAGTCGACGCGTTGAAAGAAAACTTGGCCTCGAAGGTCTTTCGCGGATGGCCCGCCGAAGCCGAACCGTTGGACGTTAAAGATGTCACCGGTTCGCCCGCAAAAGGGTCGGGTCGCGTGATCGAATTCACCAGCCAATCGCCGTTTCGGTTGAAAGCGTTCGTCTTTCAAAAAGGATCGGATGACGACGCAAATTCTCCGTTGACCATCACGGTCTTAGACCACGCCGGATGGGACGCGATCGCCCCGGGTTTGGCGGTGTTGTTTCCGACACATGTGACTGGTGTGCAACCGAACGTTGAACTGGCTAGGGAATTGGAACAACGTGCCGGCGAAGGCACGATCGCGTTCATCGTTCCCCGCGGTGTCGGACCGACAAAGTGGTCTGACGACGAGCGAACGCAAACGCATATTCGTCGTCGATTCATGTTGCTCGGCCAGACGCTCGCCGGCATGCAAATCTACGACGTTAAACGCGCGATCGAAGCATTGCAACAAACGCCTGGTTTGAAAATCAGATCTCTGACCCTGACCGGCGATGGCGAGGCCGCGTTCTGGGCTGCCTACGCATCTTTGTTCTCCGACGGCATCGATGCGACGCCACTGACGAACCTTCCCAAGGACAATCGTCACGCCCCAGACCTGTTAAACGTCAGCCGCTTTGTGGAGTTGGCCGACATCAAACGGTTGGTGGAAGCGGCGAACCGCAATGAGAGTTCCGAGAAATAGAGTTCTCTCTAATCGCCACCACCTAGGCCAGCCTCTCCGAGGCTGATGCCGGACGCAATGCCTTTTTCGAGTCTCGGAGAGACTCGGCTACGTGGCATGCCGACGGGGCAATGCCTTTTTTTGAGTCTCGGAGAGACTCGGCTACGTGGGTTGCTGGGGGCGCAGCGTCAAACAGGCGTGAACGATGCGCCGAACATATCGAATTTTAGTGACCGCCGTGTTCCGGCGAAACGATCAGCATTCGCAGTTGCTCGACCGCACGATCGGGCTGATTGGATTGAAAAAGCAGTTCGGCAAGATGCAATCGCAACCGCTTCTTGACGATCGGCGACCGCACCTGGTCAATCGTTCCGGCAAAAAACTCCGCCGCATGTGCCGACTCCATGTATCGAGTCGCCAATTCAATCGCATCCAACGAAACCTCGTCCATCTTTGATGTTGATTCGCGTACGCGTTCCTCCAACTCCATTTCAACCATCCGCATTTCCATGTGCTTGCGCCGCAGTTCAAGATCCATCATTTCACGTTCGATCGCTTGGTGCGATTCGCGACGTTCGAGTTCTTCGCGTTCACGTCGCTCCAATTGCTCTCGTTCCATTCGTTCACGTTCAAGCATCTCACGCTCGTGCATTTCTCGCTCGTGCATCTCACCTTCGCGAGGTCCGCCGCCACGCATCTCACGCTCGTGCATCTCACGCTCGTGCATCTCACGCTCGTGCATCTCAC
>JAGQPO010000141.1 GCA_020426665.1 Planctomycetales bacterium | reverse complement strand
TCAGTAATCCAGAACCGATCATGACCCACCCGGCAATGATTCCGATAATCGTCCCAGCGGCGCAGGCGACCTCCACCAATAGATTTCGGCGAGGTTTACTGCCCGATCTCTCGGTGTCGAGCATCCGGGAAGGCGCGTATGGATTCGGTGTGGGGCTCACATCACAGGTTTCAGATCTAGGATTCGCTGACTCCAACGGAGTCGATGTATGCGTTCGCCTGTTGAATTTCTTGAAGGGCATTCACATCTTTTGCCAAGACCTTTTTTGGAGCGAGCAAAGCGGCTGTCCAAAGCACCAGCCTGATACGATAAACTAGTTAACTTCGGCTGTAGGTAGGAATCGGAGAGAAAATCACTTTTCCACACGAAGCAAGCTGCACTGACTCTGGTTAATCTGTACCTAGTCGAATCCTTAAGCCACGGTCGTTTCCTCCCTGACATACCTCCCGAATAAATGAAATTTGACTCGCCGAAGCAACAACGACGAAAACTGGCTTTGCAGAGATTAGAACATCGACACGTACTGTCAGGAATATCGATCTCCGCGGCGAGCGTCTCCGAGACTGAATCGCATGTAGTATTCACTCTTGAATTGGATGAAGCCGCGTCAGAGATCCGCCGCTACTCTTTTGATACTGTTGATGGAACGGCCATGGCTGGGAACCACTATGTTCCCGTCGATGACTTGCTGATCGAGTTCCAGCCAGGCGAAGTGACGAAGACCGTTGAGGTTGAACTGATCGACGACGCGATTCGCAACCTGGACCGTGAATTCTACGGGCGGGTGCAACAGTTCGATGATTTCGGAAGGGCGATCGTTGTTTCGAATCAGACACTTTTGCCGGCTGACGGGAGCATTTTTGGTTTTGATTTTGACAGGTCCGGCAAAACGCTCGTCTATTCGCTGTTCACCGGATTGACAACAAAATTGTTAAGGATTCCGGTCGATGGATCATCACAACCGACTGAGCTCGCCGATCTGGGTTTCGTCGTAGGTAACATCATAACCAATCGTGCAACGAACGACGTGATTCTCGCAGGACAGAACGACCTTGGAACATCAGAACTTTTCCGCGTTCCCATTGACGGGTCGCGAGATCCAATTGCTCTGACCCATTCCAGCCCCCAAGCACCATTGGTGAGCTACCGGTTTGATCCCAGTCTGACACACATCGTCTACCAGATGAGGGTTCCTGGTTCAACTGAAGTAGCACTCTTCAGTGTTCGAATTGATGGATCGAGGTCGCCTGTCAAACTATTCCAGGGTGACATCGGCAACTATCCAACATACGAGATCTCGCCCGATGGGAGCTTTGTTTCTTTCCAAGCCAATACGTATCCGCTGCCGTTCATAATGCCAATTGATGGCTCAACCCCGGCTAAGCAGTTGTCGGAAGAATTTCTCGGAGCGAGTACGCATTCAAGGATAGAATATTCACCCGATGGTCAATTTGTATACTTGGCGGCCAGAGAAAGTTTAGATGTCAGGCAATCGAACCTTTATCGGTTTTCGATTGACGGATCGCAACCGCCTTTGATGCTGGCCAGTAATGTAGGAATTACAAAACCCGTCATTTCGAAGGACGGAAGCCGGTTGGTGTTCAATATCGATCGAGGCGTCGAGGCGCCGCCCGATCTTTTCTCCGTCCTGTCCGATGGTTCAGAACCACCTGTGGCACTTCATCCGTCGATAGGTGACAACGGAGGCGCGTTGGGTGCGTTCATGATCAGCAGCGATGATCAACGCGTCATCTTTCCATCGAAATTCGAAGATCCATCGAATTACGCGTTGTACGCATCGAAGATCGACGGCACCGAAGCACCAATAAAACTTGCAACGCTGCAGGCTCCTTTCAACGTCGATCTGATACTGCCGACTGACGATCCGGATACAATCGTCTACCGAACAAATCGCTCGTTCGGAAATGATGCACCTCAAGAAGTGTATTCTGTCGATGTATTGGGTAACTCCGCCCCCAAGCTGCTCAGTTTTGAAGTTCCCGACAACACTTCATATGACAACTACTTCCACGTTAACGTTCACACGGGAAGTAATTCGGTGGTCTACACGTCCCATCGCGATCCCGGGAATAAACGCGCTCAACTGTTCCAAGCACCGATCAACGGTGGAACCACACCAACCCTCCTGAGCCAGCCCGATATATACGTCCATACCGTTAGCTCACGGGGAATCGTTGAAACAATCCACGGATATGCCTACGAAATCAAAACCGATGGCGGTAATCTGAAAGACCAGAATTTGGTTTCCACGAAACTTTTCGAATTCACCCCCGCCAATATCATTGACGATGACATTAATGTTGTGGTCGATGATTATGGTGATGCGCCCTCCGCGGCAGACTCTGGGTTTCGTTACGACTATCCCGTCACGCTTGAAGATAATGGCTCCCGGCACACCGTTGGCGATCTCTTTTTGGGCGCAGGAGTCGATGCAGAATCCGATGGACAGCCCTACAGAGAAGCGGGTGCCGATGGTCTTGGTGGCGACGAGTTGAGCGGGATCGATGACACCGGGATCATCTTCCTGACCGATGTGGTAGCAAGCTCAAGCGACACCATTGCATCAGTCAACATCAAATCATCGGGCGTCGGACTGATCGATGCATGGATTGATTTGAATCGGGACGGTGACTGGTTTGATCTCGGAGAAAAGATCCTCCACAGCATCCCCGTCGATGCCGGGGATAATCGCGTGTCATTTACGATTCCTGCTGGATCACAAAGTGGTGGCACGGCGGCACGATTTCGCCTCAGCAGCACCGGAGGATTGGGAAGCGTCGGTCACGCGTCCGACGGTTAGGTAGAGGACTATTGGATTTCGTTACGCGACGGAAACACCTCACTGGAAAATCTTGTCGTCACGCTCGACGCATCTGAAATATCACTCGATCATTCGTCCGGTGATTTCGTTGTTCGTGAACAGGGTGTCACGCGGTTCTCGGTTCCGATGACGGCTTTCGCTGGGATAGAGCTTTCAGGGGATTCGAACGATCAGACCGTCGAAATCTCCGCCACAGATTGGACGGCAAAAACGATTGTGATCGACGGAGGCGGTGGATTTGACTCGATCAACATTCAGCCTCCGTCTCAGGGCGGCACCGTGCCAAACTTGAGCCTCGTCGATACCATCTTCCCGCGGAATGTCGAGAAAATCGATTTAACAGCCGACGACGCCCTGACGGTTGTCGTTGACCAACAGGCTATCGAGGCAATTGCGTCGACGGCTGACCTTGAACTGGCTGCAAACCTGGCCGATCAAATCGAAATTGTCGATCCCACTCAGTGGCGAATGGGAACGCCATCGAACGTCGGGAACAGATTTCTTCGTCAAGTGACGCATCTCGCCGGCGCAAGTTTCCAAATCGATATTCCATTGGCGTGGAAGAATGTCCTGGATCGCTACGACGTTAACAATGACGGATTGACGACGGTTTTGGACGCTTTGGTTGTCATCTACCGACTCGCCAGCCAATTGGATTACCAATTGCCAGATCCTTCAGAACTTGATCTTTGGCCCGGATACTATTTCGATACAACAGGCGACAATTTGGCGACGACGCTTGACGCCCTATTTGTAATCAACCAACTTGCGAGAAATCAGGCCGGCCAGTCCGGTGAAGCCGAACGGACAACAGGATTCATTGGGGATGTCGCTGCGCAATTGGCTTCTCAAAGCAGTGCTTTGGATTTTCTAGACGGTGCGGTGGACGCCGAAACTTCGTCAACAAGGATCACTCTCGCCTTTGCGTTGGACGTCAGAACGCCTCTCTGGCTGAGCGTGACGGACGACCTCAATAGCTTTCTAACTAACTTCATCGCAACACAACGAACGAACGAAAAGATTCGCCGATTCGCGTCTTGGACGATTAGCACTAAAGCTAACTCCAATCACCCCGCACAAGTACGTTCCCCGCGAATACTCCGGCTTGCATTGGATACCCGTGATCTTGAGACCCTTCTCGATCGACAAGATACGTTATCCGGGATTTAGGTTTGCACCAGATCAAATTTGCCTCAAGAAATTTCGCTCCAACCTGCCGTAGTCTTGTCCATCGACGTCACCGTCACCATCGAAATCAAATTCGGGATTAAAACCTGACGTGCCGTTGGCCTTTAGAAAGGTCAGGCCGAATCGACCAAAGTCCTGGGCGTCGACGTCACGGTCACCATCGCTGTCGCCAAAGAATCGAAAAAACGCATCGGCTTGCGAATCGCCAAAGTCGTAGTCACTGCTCAGAACACCACCATCGATCGCGGTGACCCCGCTTGCAACGATCCTGAGTTGATAATTGCCATCGGCTAGCGAATTCAAGCCACCGGTACGTGTGACGACCGAGGGTCCTGGGTTAAACGTAATCTTACTGACCGTTTTTCCGCCGAGGACCGTCGAACTGACAACCAGATTGCTGAGCGTTTGGTTGTTGTCGCGGTTGACAATGGAAACTGCCGCAGCGGGATCTGCGACCTCGCGATCAAATGTTACCGTCAACTCCGATACGGTCGAACGTCCCGGACCGCCATCACCAATGACAACACCTTCCACCGAAGGTACATTAACAATGTTGACCAGATAGTCTTCGACTTCACCATCGGCGGCCGGACCGGTCACCTCCAATCCACCGATACTACTGACGCGAACTCTGGCAAACGTCTCGCCAGCCGCCACGTCCACTGGGATATCAAAGTTCAGCGTTTGCAAGCCACCTTGAACGGCGGCACGCTGCAGGATCTGTTCACCCGCTTGCCAAATTCCGTCTCTGTTGAAATCAAGCCAAGCATCGATGAATGCGTTGGATGCGTTTTGAAGGTCGATGTTGACGCCAGCCACCGTACGATCCGTTTGAATCAGTCCGAACATGACTCCGTCTTCGTCTCCGCCGGTCATGTCGTCGCCGTCGGCCATCGCCGAAGGTTGTGCGTCGGACTCGAAATCTCGCGTGTCGCCAAGCCGAGGCCCGATGGGAGCATGCCTGGCACCATCGTTGGCCAGCGTCGTCGGGTAGGACGACGGCGCATCGCCGAAGTCCAAATCGAAATCAACGGCAACGTCGCTGAAGGTCGACGTATTAAGCTGCGTATTGTTCCAACTGACTGCAGCCAGTCCAACATAAACGGTGGCGGCCATCGGAATCGTCTCGGTACCGACCAGATCCCAGGAAACTCCATCGGACCCGTGATATGCTGCGATCGTGTCGCCTTGTCGAACAAGCCGCACCCACTGTGGCGTCGCAAAACCGGCCAAATTCGTCGAGACAGACGCACCATCGGTCGCGGTGCGGCGGATGAATTGGACTTGATCAGACGGTGTCACGTTGACCGTCGCCTGAATTGAGTTAGCAGCCAAGCTTTCGCGTATCATGACTCCTGCTTTGGCAAACGTTCCGGTGTTCTCCACTCCGGTCACTTGGGCAACAATTTCCCCATCGCCCACTAGAGTCTGGTAGGTAAAATGAAAAGAGTCGGCATTATTCCAAATGTCCGTTCCGCCACTAACCAGAGACCACTGTCCAACGCCCGTGTTAACTGCGGCACCACCACCGGCGACCGCACCGATATCCAACGTCGTCCATGACGATGGAAAGACAGCTGCGGGTGCGGCACCCATCACAACGGTCCATGCACCCGTGCCATTTTGATTAAAAGCCTGGACGCGGTAGTAGTATTCAGTGCCTTCGGTCAGAGCGTTGTCCGTCCAGGTAGATTCGTTTACCGCTGTGTTTCCCAAGAACGTCCAATTCGCTCCGTCATTTGACCGCTCGACGCGGTACGCGTCTTCCAGTGTCTGATCGTCCCATTGGATCGAGATCGACGTCGACGATCGGTTGGTCATTTGCAGGTTGGTGATCGCGACCAGTTCGGTGGCGAGAGTTGTGATTTCGCTATCACTTAGTGCCCGGGAGAAAAAATGAACGTCATCCAAGGCACCGTTGAACAGAGGGTCAGCGCCGAATTGACTCTTGCCCAGAAAGTTGTACATCGTTCCAACGTCTATGGGATTGATGGTCATTGACGAGTTGGTCGCGACGAGCTGGCCGTTGACGAACAGCTTTCCGGTATCGCCTGAGATTGTCACCGCTACGTGCACCCATTGGCGGGTCGGAAGCGGTTGTGAATGCGTTAACCTCTGTTCCGATCCGCCATTCTTGATGGCAAACCGCAAGTTTCCGTCATCCGCGGAGGGCGTCAAAAAGAGATAATTGTTGGTGTCGACGCCGAGATCTACGATTCGCTGCCAGTCGCCGCCACCGTCCCATTTGACCCAGGATGCGAACGTGAAATCGGTGCTATCCCCCAAACCTGGCGAAACTTGCAGATAGTCATTCTGGCCATCTAATTCGATTGCCAATCCTTCATGTCCGGGCACAAAAGATTGCGCGCCTGCCTGTAGAGCAGGATGCCCGTTGCCCGATTGGTCCATTGTGTCACCGTCGAATCGGTAGACGGCATCAGGAGTCGTCAGGGGGTCGGGAATCTGTTGACGGTACGCGATTCCAGAGACCTTGTCGCGATATACTTCACCCGCCAAAGTTGGCCTCCCGTCGTCCCATTCGACGCGGCGGACATCTTCGACCCAGTTGTAAAGTGCGTAACGTTCGACGAAAGGTGCCGCTTCCAGCATGTCGATCATTGCAGCGACGGTTGCAGCCTGCTGTTCAAATGTAGGATCTGGATCACCCGTCCAGTTGGCTCCGTTGTTCCATTCGGTGACCCACAGTGGGCGTTGAACGCGGTCATAGATCCCTTTCAGGAAATTGTAAAACTGATTTGCCGCGCCGACCGGATCGGCCGGGTTGGAATAGCTGCGGTAATAATGAACGGGGACGAAATCGACACGCTTCCCCTCCGCCTCGGCCTGGTCCATGAAATCATACAACCACGTAAGTCCACCATCGGTGACGGCCGGCGCACCGACACGCAATCCCGTCCAGGTCAGATCCGGCCACGACCAAAGCGCATCTCCGACCGCCAAGTTGGCCTGATTAACATGATCGGGTTCGTTGTAGCCAAGCAGATGATTAACGCCGCGCCAATTCCAGTCTTGGTTCAAGTCGGGCCACCATCGTGTCTGCCGAATCGCCACGTACTCTCGGTCCAACGACGAGACCTGGTCGATGTTCCAGTCATACCACCATTGCGTCTTGAGTTGCTGGTCGTTGTCGATGTTACCGGCGATACCCTTTTTCGTTGTCCACCGCCAAGGGAACACACGCACGAAGCTGACCGAGTCATTCAGACCTGCGGATAAAACCGGAATCTCCAAGTCACCGTCCTGGGCAACGTAATTCACGCTGATGCCGCTTCCGTCGGGATTCTGGGCGAACGTTGCCATGTAGCCGCGCTTCAAGGTGAACGAACTGATCGCGTCGTTCAGTGAACCGAGACTGTTGTGATCGTAGTTCGTGTACTGATTCAGCAGCATCGATGCGCCGCCGAAGTAACCATCCGCGAAAACTTCCAGCGGAGCAAAATTCGGATCATGGGGAATCACGACCGCGCCGGTTCCGTACTGCACCACTTGGACGTTGTTGTCTAAAACGGCGGCAGAACCGTCGACCCGAACACGATGAAGTAAAGTTGAAGCAACCGCCGAGGGAAGAATGTTGTCGAAAAAGAGCCAGGCGTCAGGCGAATTCAACTGAACCACACTTCCCGTGATCGGGTCGCCGGTAGCCGTGATGTGCAACTCCGACGTTCCTGTCAAGGTTGCTGTCGTTAACATCAGCGTGCCGACTCGCAAAATATCGTCGTGCAGATTCGCAAAGTAAGTCTCGTCGTTTCGGATCACCGCGTTGGCGGTAGAGCGAACGATCCAAGTTGATGGGCCGGGGTTGCCAATCGTAACCGTGAACCCTTCGTCAAACTCAATTTCGGTGTCGGCCGTGACATCAATTGAGATCGTTTTGCTGGTTTCGTTGGCCCCGAAGTTGATTGTCCCGGCCGGAAACGTACCCCCAAAGTCTGCGGCGTCTGCCGCGTTGGTACCGCTGCCGGTGACCGTGTAATCCGCCGAGGCTGGAATGTTCGTGTTGCCCTTGCGCGTGACGGTGAAGCTGAATGCTGTGCTGCCGGTGTCGCCTTCAACTTGGTCCGCAACGTTCGGATCAATCGCCAGGCTTGCCCCTGAGGCGTCAACAAGATCCGCAATCTGTGCTGGGCTGAGAGCGAAGTCATAAACGGCGAACTCGCTGATCGAGCCGTTGAATAGCGGATCCGGGAATTGCGACTTGCCTATGTAGTTTAGCGTCGAATTAAATTCGCTTGGGTTCGTCGGAATCTGTCCAGCGGTCACCGCGACACCATCGACGTAAAGCACGCCTGTATTTCCACCGAGAGTAATCGCGACGTGGTGCCATTGCCCAACCGTCAATGGATCCGAATCAAGGCCCAACTCTTGAGAGTATCCACCGGTCGTAATGCCAAAGCGAAGTTTGCCATTGCCTGATGAAGGCGTCAGCATCATGTATTGATTGGTGTCATTACCGAAGTCAAAAATTCGCTGCCATGAATTGCCGCCGTTCCACTTGACCCACGCCGCGATCGTGATGTCTTCGCTGTTGGTGATCCCGGGATCGAGTTGCACATAGTCATCGGCGCCATCGAGCACGACTGCCATTCCTGCATCGCCCAGCCCTGCGGAATAAGCTGGATTGCCGAGGGCCGCCGAATTTGGAAAGGTGCCAGCGGCGTCCTGTGCAAATCGAATTCCGTCGCTCGGATTCGGGTTGGCGAGCACAAACTCCCACTGTTGTAACGTCGATCCGTCGAAGTTGCTTTGGACGACGTTGATCATGCTCGAATTCGAGGCAGCCGCAAGGTATTTATTGCTGTTGCCATTTCGCACATAGAAGTAACCGTCACCGGTCGATTCGATGTACCAATGTCGGGTCAGCAGACCGTCGTCGCCCCACTGTTGCACGTTTCCACCGTTGTCGAGTGAGAAATTGGCAACTTCGGCGTGCAGACCACTGTTCACATTCTTCAGTGCTAAGTAACCGTCGAGCGGGGTGAAGCCATCGTACTTGTGGTATTGCTGTTGGATCTGCCAATACTGATTCAGTCCACCGTTGTCCGGCCAAAGTTGGATGTTGTCTCCATTGTTTGTGCCGTTGTTATTGACGTCCAACAGTTCGCCGGTTGCACGATTGACGATTTTCCAGCGGAATCCGTCCAGCGGTGGCGGGGCATCCGCAGCACTGGTGTCGATCTCGATCGCCGTGCCCTGGTCGGGGTTGGTCAGGGCGGCGAAAGTACTGATGGGGCCAATGCCGTTGAAATAGACCG
>JAGQPO010000140.1 GCA_020426665.1 Planctomycetales bacterium | reverse complement strand
TGGGCTTCCAAGCCGACTTGGCCCACACGTATTTGTACCTGATGGGTTACAACGCGCCCGAGCACGCTCTGTTGCACGACGGATACAGCGACGAGGAATTCTACGCGGCCTACGAAACGATGACCGACAAACTGCGTCCCTGGACGATCGATTTTCACGTCGCCCAGAATGACGGCGAAGTTCACGGTGCCGGCGATCACGACAAGACCGGAAAACACTGCCCGGCCGATGACCCGAATGGCAAACTGGATATCGTCAGATGCGCCGGATACTGGTTGAAAGATGCCGACAAACGTGGCATCAAACACATCTGCTGGGACGGATGCATGTTCCCCAACGCAACCTTGGAAAAGCCCGAGACGTGGAACACGATTTTGGACACGATGATCAAAGTCGACGACTCGCTGGCATAGTGGTCAGTCCCGATTAGGTTTTGGGGTTGAGTCAGATTTGTACAATGGACTTCCAGTCCGTTGATACCGACGTTTTTCGACGGACTGGAAGTCCGTCGTCCCCTTAAACTAGACGTTGACGAACCACAAGGTTCTCCCCAGTCCTCTAAGCCCACCCTCTCGCATACGAGAGGGCTATCACTATCACAACCTACTCAACTTTCAATTCACCGCAATCAATCATGAAACCTCTTAACATCGGTATGGTCGGCTATGGATTCATGGGCCGAACCCACAGCAACGGTTACTGCCAAGCCAATCATTTCTTTGACCTGGAGTACAAACCTGTTCTTAAAGCGGTTTGTGCACGCAACAAAGACAAGGCTCAGGCTTTCGCCGACCAGTGGGGCTATGAATCCATCGAAACCGATTGGCGCGAAATGATCAAGCGTGACGATATCGATGCGATCGACGTTTGCACGCCGAATAACTTGCATGCGGAGATTTCGATTGCCGCCGCCGAAGCCGGCAAGATGGTACTGTGCGAAAAACCGATCGCGATGAACGTGGCCGAAGGCGAGGCGATGTGCCAGGCGGTGGAAAAGGCCGGCGTTAAAAACATGGTCTGGTATAACTATCGGCGCGTCCCAGCGGTTACGTTGGCGAAACAATTGATCGACGAAGGCCGACTGGGAAAGATCTTTCACTACCGCGCCAATTTCCTGCAAGATTGGACGATCAACGCGGATGTTCCCCAAGGCGGCGCGGCAACGTGGCGGCTGGATGCCGACGCGGCAGGCAGCGGCGTGACAGGTGACTTGTTGGCGCACTGTATCGACACCGCCATCTGGCTCAACGGCGGGATCACCGACGTCTCGGCCGTCGCGGAGACGTTTGTCAAGGAACGCGTTCACGCAGAAACCGGAGCACGGCAAGCCGTCAAGATCGACGACGCATGCACGTTCCATTGCCACTTCAACAACGGATCGTTGGGTCTGTTCGAATCGACCCGCTACGCCCGCGGACACAAGGCGCTTTACACGCTGGAAATCAACGGCGAACACGCCTCGATTCGCTGGGACCTTCACGACCTGCATCGACTGGAATACTTCGACCACGGTGACGATTCGATCGTCCGCGGCTGGCGAAGCGTCCACGTCAGCGACGGTGACCAACCCTACATGGGCAACTGGTGGGTTCCGGGATTGAACATCGGCTACGAACACACCTTCATCCACCAGGTCGCCGACTTTTTGAAGTCATTGGAAACCGGAGAAACGTTCGAACCGAGCTTCCGAACCGCCCTGGAAACACAAAAGGTCTGCGATGCGGTCTTAGATAGCGCCCACGATCGCGCCTGGAAAATGGTTTAGGGCTGCACCAATCCGCAGTCTGCTGTTGGTTCTTGCGCGGGCGAGTGTGATCATTCGCCGCGCGCGTAACGCGAAGCACGCTGCGAACGGACAAACTCAATCATCATTGTTTGAAGCGGTCTGCGTCGACGCTTCAACAACTTTCTTGATGTCCAATTCGCGAATCCACGTGGGCAAATTCTTCCAGACCGGGTGATAGCCGAAACCACCATCGGTCATTTCTTTGATCGCGTCTTCTTTGTCCCAGCCCTCGACGGCGACGCGGTAGATCGCGCACATCGTCCCCGTTCGATCAGCGCCGTGTTGGCAATGGACCAAGACGGGCTGGCGATTCGGGTCGTTGACGATTTGAAGAAAACGGATGATTTCTTTTTCTTCCGGGTGCCAGGCTTTGACGTAAATGTGTTCGTATCCCAAGCCGGTCGATCCGATTTCCTTGCGATCGGAGTGAAACGATCGCAGATTGACGACCGTCGTGATCCCCATCTTCTTCAGCTCCTTCATGCCGGTTTCCGTCGGCTGGGCACTGCGGTACAGCGTCTCGCTGACCTGATGCAAATTCGGGACGCCGTCCTTTTCGATGGGTTTCGCCCAGTTTTCCGGTCGCTCAGAGATCGGGTCATCCGCCGCCACGAAATTCGCACCAACGAGAAATAAGGCAAACGTGGCGAAGACTCTTGAACGCATGGCGATTGTAGGTTGGTTGGTGAATGTCGCCGGACACTCCGTGGCCGGTCTAGCCGACCTCGGAGAGGCTGTGAC
>JAGQPO010000009.1 GCA_020426665.1 Planctomycetales bacterium | reverse complement strand
TCGACACAGCTTCGCAAAGGTTTACTGGGCGCGCAGCAAGTTTTTAATCCGGCTTCGATCGACGTTGACGATGAACCGGTCTATGTGTTGGATCATGCCCCGACATTGATGACGGCGTCCGCGCAGCGAGGACCCAATGATACGGAGTTAAAGATTGAAGTTTCGCTGGGTATCCCCGGCATCCTGCTTCAACAATACACCGCGTCGTTGCGTGACGCACCCGATGTGACGATCCTCGCAGCTCCAGGCACAGGAACCGATTCGGATCTTCAAAAAGACCTCTACATTCCCGGTGGCGAAACCGCCTTCCTGCGAACCAGCCTGCGCCGTCACGACATTCCGTTTTCTGGCGATGTCACGTTTAATGTTGTTGGCGGCGGAACGATCAGTCAAACGTCGGCGACAACCGATGACTTGGGAATCGTTGGAGGAATCGAGTTCCTTCCGCCCGCTGTGCCTCCCGCCGGTGTAAACGCAACCCAGGGTGTCTCGGTTGTCGTCGTTAGCTATCGCGAAGACGGCGAAGTCCATCACGATTCGATTCAGATCAGTTATCCCTATACCGGTCTGGGTCACAATGGAGAACCAATCGGCACCACGGACTACATCCGGGCGAATCAGGAATTGGAACGCGAGCTGGCTAACGTGACCGAGATCCGTTCGGGAACCAACTTTCCCGACGTTGATCTGGATGCCCTGGGCCTGCTGGCGACCGAGATTCTGCGTGATTGGTTCATGATCGATGCCGACGATCCTGCCGGTGAAGGCAGCGTTGAGTATTGGTTGCGGCAAGTGCAATCTCCGACCGGCGGAGGCGCCTTCCCGCTTCTGACACAATTGGCCCCGAATGAGCCAACACTCGACAATGACTACCGGAACGCCTTTGATGCGGCGATCGAAAACTGGTCTCGATGGTTCGAGATTGCCAAACAACTCGGACTTGAGCCAGCCGAAATCGTCTCACGGCAGCAACTCGAGCAAGTTGAATCGCTGCTGATTAACGCCTACCAACACTCGATCGACCGCGTTGAATCCAACTGCGTGCTGCTGGCGCAAAGGTATCGCGAAGCTCCCGAAACGACCCAGCAAGAACGAGATCTCAAAGAACTCTATTTGGTCGAACTGCTCCGTGAAGGTGACGGCGCATTGCGTCACTACGCGGACCTGCAGTCCTTGGCGACCTTCCTGAGTGATGATTCGATTGCGGATGTGGACGCCATTCCAGGTCCCGAAGATCTTTGTTATCAGGTTGAAATCGTCGCTGACGAAACTCAGTTGATCGGCACTCCTGAAAACGCCCAAGTCCGAGTCAAAGCGGGAATTCGCGTTGATGGTGTCGCAGAATTGTTGCTACCGCCCAGCGCGGCGCCACTGGTGGTTCGAGTTCGACCGCTGGGCAATGCCACGGTTAGCGGGGCGATCGGCCGGACTGATGCAAACGGTGTTTTCGACGCGGCACATGTTTCCGCAGGATCGGGTGATGAAACGTTGGTCGTCGACGTAGACGTCGTCTTCGATTTTGGTCGCACGCTCGCCTACACTTCCAAACGATTGTCGCTCGACAGCATTGTTCGATTTATCCCGTCGGTCGCCAGAGAATCCCATGGTTTTGGTGGCATGCAGATTGTCGAGACAACGGAGACCGGGCAATCCGAGCCGATTGAGCTTGTCGATGGAGAACGCGCGATCGTTGAATTGCGTTTCACGAAAGGCAAAACTCCATTGATCGGCAAACGCGTGAACATTGTCACGCTCGGCGGAGGAAGTCTTTACGGGGTTCATCCGGTTACCGATGCATCCGGTCGAATTCGATTCGCCTACCGACCGCCGATAGGAGTCGGTCGAGCAAGGATCGCCTATGCGTACCAGGTCGACGGCGAAACGATCAGTAACTCGATCGTGATTGACTACACAACCTCGCGCGATGGTCAAACCGAAATCGATGTTCCGTTTTCCGAAGCCAACTTAAAAGCCACTTCGGAGGCCGGGCTGTATCTGGCCGGCCTTGGGCTAAACGCACAACTGGGAGGTAACGAGGTTGTTGACGAAAACCTGTTGGTCGACATACAGCGAACCTGGTTAGATTCCGGCGTCAACCAAGACGGAACGATCAATCCCGACGAACCCTGCGGCCTTCGCTGTTTGGTCATTCAAGCAGGCGAGGCTCCGCTGGGGTTACACATCAAGCAGGCGACGCGGGCCGTTTTCGAATATGAGCGATGGAATTCAAATAATCAAACGCTCGGCCTCGTCGACGCCTTGGCTGCTGAAGAGGCGGCGATCTTTAGTCAACTGACGGACCTGATCGAGAATGCCATTGATCAGTCGGTGACTTTCGCGTTGGAAAACCGTTCTGCGGTGGTCGCCAAAGACGCATTGGCACTTTCGACCGAAGCGAAATTTGCCGGCTTGATCGACGACGACTCTCCCTACGAGCGAGTGCAACTGACGGAGCAGCTTGGCTATGAGATTCGTGTCGACGAAGCACGCCTGCACGGCGAGGCGGATAACGCGTGGCTGCAAGTCGTCTCGAATATCTACCTCGCGGATATCAACAATCCTGGCCAAAAGGTTCGCGTCGATGGCAATACACCGCTGACTGTGGACTTGGTTCCCAAGGGGTTCCAACTGGCAACGCTCAAACAAACGACCCAGGACGGGCTCTATTCGTCCAAAGTCTACATGATCGCCGGCGACACCGACTTGGAACTTGTCGTGCAGGTTTATGATGAGTTTGCTGCGAGTCCGATCATCGAGGTCGACCAACCTGGAGCGTTCTCACTGGACGCCGGGGCGCGATTGGCATCAAACGAAGGCGCTACACTCAATTCGACTTTGGACCTCTTTGCAGGCCAACAAGCCCACGTCGAAGGCATCGTCAGCAAGGGCCTGGGGCGTGTCGGATACCGAACCGTATTGGTCCACGTGGAAGGCGCCCCCGCCGACTCGGTCCTCCTGACCGATGCACGAACCAACGCCTACCTGTTTACGCCGCCCACAGGCCAAACCGGCCAGGCAGTCATCATGTTGACACTGCAAGCCGGTGATCAGTTATTGCAAAAATCCGTCACCGTTAATTTCAGCGACCAACCTGCGCCCGAAGGGGAACACCTTCCTGGTCACAGCGGGTCAACCGCCGGCAATGGATTGCTGAACAACGAACACACCGTTGCTGCGTTCAACGAAGTCAACGTCCCCTTGGCGGGCGAATCAAACGAGGCGGCACTCGGGAACGCGTTTGGCCTTTCATCGTTCCAGTTTCCCTTCAGCGGCGGGTTGCCTTCGGCGAGTGAATTTCGTGCCGACCTGGGCAATTGGTTCAGCGAAAGTTTTGACTTGCTGCACATCGCCGACATGGGCACGCTGGTCGGATTGCTGAACGGTTTGCCGGCTCAGCCAGAGGAGATCATTCGCGTCAAGTTCGACGCCAGCAAGGCGCTGCTGCCGCTTTCACCTGCCGCGCTGGCGGCGGACTTCAGTGGCTTGTTGCCCGCTGGTTTCGCAGGATCACTGCGCGTCGATCGCCCCGAAATCGATGGGCAAGTCGTCTTTGGTCTCGACACGTCCAGCAGTCCATTTTACGTGTTGACCAAACCCGACCGGTTGTTGACCAGTCAGCCCAGCCTGAGCGACTTTCTAAATGGAGGCACAGAAAAAGCCGTTCGCGCGGGACGTGAAGCAACCGAACTGACGGCCAAATTCGGTGTCGCGGCGACCTTCAACAGCACCGAAGATCTGATCGACGGTGTGCTGCAAGTACCGCACGCCGAAGGTTACCTGAGCAGCGTTGTCAAAGTCGACTTCAGCGAAGTTGCGATCGACACGGGCAAGCTGCGATTCGACAACCTCGCCGAGCTTGCCAATTTAAAAATCGGATTCGACGGCAGCCCGATCGACACCTTCCAAGCCATCGCCAGCGCCAACGTCAGCCTACCTAACCTCTCCGGAATCAACGACACCAACCATCCCCTGGCCAACGTCAATGTCGTCGGCGCCATCCACAAAAAAGGGGAAGGGGGTAGTTTCCCGGAAACTACCCCCTTCCCCTTTAATGACGTGTGGGAGTTTCAGCTGCGGACGGCGGACTTGTTTCAGTTGCCGGTGGACATTCGCGATCGGCTGGCGATCGCCAAACTTGAAACGGATGATCGCTACGAACCAAACGATTCGTCACGTCAAGTATTGCTGGGCGATAAGGCCAACTTGGGTCTGTTGGTCGATCGAATCACGATTGGAGGCCAGGACCCGGCAAACTCCGATGATGTGCTTGCTTTGAATGACTCCGCCGATTGGTTCCGGTTTGCGACGACGGAGGTTGGGAACGCGTCGAGCTTCGTGCAAGTTGACTTTGATTCAGCGCGCGGCGACCTCGATTTGGCACTCTACCGCTTGGTCGATTCTGAGCTTCAGCACGTTCGCACCGATGGATTGAGCTTTGGTGATCAAGCACGATTGACGTTGCTGGGCCTGCCGGCAGGGATTTACTTTGTCGAAATCTTTGACGATGCGGGAGGACTGAGCCCCTTTTACTCGCTGACGATTGATCCGCCGGGCCGGAGAGATCCCGGGATCGAAGTCAACATCGGTGACTTCCACGTCGTCGACACCGCGTTGGAAATCAATGTCGACAGTAATCTGGAGTTTTCGGGTTTTCTTGATGGCCGAATGGTGATGACCTTTGGCGAGCAAGATGAGATTCCCGTCGAACTCGGTTTCCGGGCTGAAATCGATACCGTTTCGGACGATCCCAACGAAAACGGTGGACTGCACGCTGAAATCACGACCAGCCTGGGCGGACAATCGATCAGCACACTCGGTTTGACCGATGGTCAAGGAAATTCAATCGTTCCACCCTCCCATGGAATCTGGTCGACGCAGATCGATCGCGATTTAGGAGGCTACTTGATCTTTGACTATCAGTCCGCGTCGGATTTCAAGTTTGTGGGACTCGATGCCGCCAACAAACGCTGGGTGATGGGCCACAACGATCCGGTTGATGGATGGGTGGTTCCAGATGGCAACGATTGGCGAAAACCACTCTCACCCGAAACCGATCAAACCATCGAACTAAGACTGTTCTATCAAGGCAGGGACGTCGAATTTTGGATTGGGTCGGAGCAGGCGAGTTCGCAGCGGATACTTGTTCAAACCTTTTCGGACAACATCGATGGATCACTCGCACTGGGAACGCCTGATGGCAGTGCCAAGTTCTTGAGTGCCTCGCTGACCTCTGGAACACTCTCTCGATCAGGCAACGGCGCCGTTGGCTGGCCCAGCTATGACCGCACCGTGTTTTATGATTCGTTCTCTGTCGCCGCTCGCCCCGAATGGCGATTGCAAAAAGGCGTTTGGCGAGTCGAAGACGATGGATCGTACACGGCGCGCAGCACGTCGATCCAGCTCGGCGATTGGTTGCTGGTCGACAGTGCAAACGTTGTCGGTTCTATCGACATCCAATTCAACGACAATGATATCCTGGTCGCACCACCATTGAATCCGACAAGCGAAGACGAAGGTTCGCTTTCGGTTGGATTCAACCTGAGTGACGTCAATGCACTTCTGTTCAAAGTTGCAGACGATGAAGATGGAACGCGATTGTACGAAGACCAGGTGAATTCACCGAAAGGTCTTGTGGCGATCAACGATGGATTCCTGACCATCGGTCTCGATGGAGTCCGTGTCGGAGCGGGCCGGGTCTCCGCTGGTATCCAAGACGTACTGTTTGTCGACATCAGCGGCGCCCAAATCAACTTGACCGCCGATCCGAACGAACCGCTACTGGTGACCAGCGACATTGGTATTCGCGTTCCCGCGCTGAGCGACACGGACGACTTTGTGACGATTGCCGGCCAAGACACCGCCCAGCCGATCTTCGGATTGACCAAACCAACGCTGGCTGATCCGATCCCCGAGTTCTTGCTGCTGCAAGATGGCATCACCATCGATTTTGCGGTCGCTCAGATTCAACAAAAACTGGATATCGGCGAAGTCTTTCCGTTCACGCTTGAGTCGATTGGCATTCGATTCAACGACGCGGGCAACACAGCCGGGCAGATTTCCAACTTTGCAGATTTTGACCTGCTGGTCACCGGCCAGGTCAACTTTGAAAACTCGATCTTCGGCAACCTGCCGTTTGATCCCATCTTCGCCGTCGGCCAGCCGATCTTGCGGACGCCGACCGGCGATGAACGACAGGTCCGCCTGAGTTCACCGGGCGCCTATTCGGAAGTTTGCACCGATCCCATTTCGGCAACCGTCTTTCCTGATTTTGGCGGGCTTTGTCAAAACGGATTCCTCTCGGCAGAGCTACACCTAGGCGCCTTGTTGGGAGACGATCCGGACCTGTTGCTGCGGAACATCGGGCCGTTTTATGTCGGCTTTGAAAACCTGAGTCTGTTCGGCGACTCCGATCCAGTAGGCGATCCACAGGATGCAATCAACGGTGCGCTCAAGCTACATGGCTTGATCATGATGGGAGGGTTCGTTGAAGGACAATTCCAACCGGACATCTTCGGTTCTTTGGCGGTCACGGGAACGGGTAAAGACGGCGATCCCAACGAAGAAACCACGCTGGGTTCCCTGACCGTGTCTGGCAGCTTTGTCTCACCCCACCTGGTCAATGATCAGGGCACGACGGAGACATCCGATGACCAGTATCAATCGTCACTGGTATTGGATTGGATCGGACAAGCTTCCGGCCAACTCGGTGATCGTTTCAATGTCAGTGCAACGGATGCTTCGGTTCGAATCCATACCGAATTCATTAACACCTTCACCAAATCCGATCCCTTCAATCTGTCCGTTGTGATTGAACCCCAAGAAATCGATACGGGCAATCTTTGCGTCGACCTTGGTCCGTACGTGGAGATTTGCGGCTCAGCCGTCGTGCGTCCCGAAGCCGGCGATGACGAACCGTACATCGCCGTCCGCGAAGGGTCGTTGAAGTTTAAAGACGCACTCGGACCATTGGCCGGCGTTTCCGTTGCAGCCGGTGGCATCGGCCTGGGGCGAGACGGAACCATTTATGTGTTGCCGGCGGGATACGAAATGGGGTCAGCCGTGTTCGAAAGAGGCGCGCATATTGAACTTGCGGCCGATCAACCTGGCGGTCTGTTTGGGTTACCCGGCTGGCTTCCCGTCGAAGTACGGAAACTGGGGCTGCAGTTCAATGGACTTACCGATCCCAACGATGTCAACCAACCATTGCGGATCGACAATTCCATCTTCAGCAATCCCGCTGGCGTCGCCGTCCCTCTGACCGATCCGGAAAACTTTACGCTGACGATCAGTGGAGGATTATCTGGCAATCAGGTCATTCCGCTAACCGGCGACTTTGAAAACATTCGAATCAATCTCGGCAGCTTGGCGGGCTGCGTTGCCGTCGCGACTGCCGGTGTGACGGGAGTCGATCTGTCGCAGCCGCGGAACTACGGATACATCTTCGACTCCGAATGTGCCTTCCCCGTCGAAGGACTTGACGGTGTCGTGATCGGAGTCGAACCGATCCACTTTGGCCCGATCACGGTCGGCGGCACCTTAGGATTGGGAGTTTTTACGGTCGAGCGTCCGGTTGATCCCGCGAATCCCGCTGCCGGTGTGGAAACACGCAACGTCTTCTATGGCATCATCGAAGGTGAGCTTTCCGCCGCCGGCTATGGTCTTGGTGCCGAGATCATCATCACGCAGTTTGGACCGGTTGCCGGACGATTGAAAGCCGGTGTGCCGATACCCATTGGAACACTGATCGGAGCGTTGGGCGGACCTGTCGGCGCTGGCCTTGGAACCGCCAGTGGAATGATTCTGAACGACTTGGAAGGCGGATTCGTCTTCGGTGCCGATCCGTTGCCTGTCGTCGAAGACCCGCGCGACATCTTTACGATTCCAGCGTTCCGAACGCCGCTGCGAACGACGGTTTCGGAAGTGCAAGCCAAAGTCGCCGATCTAGCGTTTGAGAATCCGTCCTTCTCGGAGCTTGTCAGTGCGTTTTCGAATGTCGGCACCTATCAAGACATCCTGATCGGACTGTTCACCGGTGATTTGTCGTCCGTCGATCTGCCGCCGATGAAGTTCACTTGGGAAGACGGTTTCCGCGCGGTGATCTCGGGAACGCTTTCCAATCAGTACGCTGCCGGTGTGCTTGGACTTGCGGTGACGGCCGGTGTAAATGTCGGTTTTAACTTTGACAACATGATTCAACTTGGTGCGACCGAGTTGCCCAATCCATTGCCTGCCGATTGGCCGCGTCATCCCAACGGCGCCCCGGCGATGGACTATGACGGCGTCGCCCTTGATCCGGATGGCAATCGTTTGAATTCCGACGGCGAACCGATCGATCAAGCCGTCAATCAAACTCTCAGCAACTTCAATGACCTGATCGGATTCCAGTTCTTTGGGTTCGCCGATATCGACATCCTCGGTACCAAGATGGCCGGTGTGGGAATGCTGATGGACTTCAGCGATCCGATCAATCCTGTTTTTAATCTGGCTGCGGCGCTTCCCGCTGAGCAGGGTTTACTGTCGCTGCTACTGCCGTTTCAAGGCAACATTGGCTTGCAAGTTCGCACCGACGGAATGTTAGAAGGGTCGATTTTAGCGGCGCTGACGTTCATCGATTCGTTCGCCAACCAATCGCAAGGCTTCTTCCACGACGTGCTGACTTCGATCGATACGATACCCGACGGAGTCCGTTCGCCGATTGGGAATTTGGCGGATCGCTTGGAAGCCGACCGTCGCTTCCGCGCCAATCCTCCGATTCCACTCAGCGATCGCGACGACCCGAATTACGACGAACGATACGATCCGATCAAGACGGGATACGATCCGGGGGGAAGATTCTATATCGAGGATTTGTACCTGGAGATGCTGGACGTCGATAACAGCGGCGACACCAGTACGGCCGAGCTTGATCGCACAATCAATCGCCAATTTGTCATCGATCGAGTGCTAGGGAACACGCCCGCCGGAATCGAATCAATTTTGCCCGACGTCTCGCAACTTGAAGTCGCTGGAACCAAGCTGATCAATCTCGCATCGATCGCGACGAAATTCATTGAAGAGATCCTGGTGATTTCACCCGTGTTGTTGCAAGACCAGCAACAGCGGCAAGAGATCGTCGACGCGATGCCGTTCTGGGGTCAAATCGAAGAACAAATGCGCAGCGTTCACAACGGACTGACAATCCTGGTGGATGATCCAGAAATTCGCGGCCAGATGGAAGCAGATTTCCAAGCCAGCCTCGACAACGCCCTGCTATCGGCCTACTTCTCCAAGTCGCTGATCGAAATCGGAATCAATGCAGTCGGTGGCGCCGCGGCGAAGTTTGTCGAAGTGATCGACCCCTCGGTGCGGATCGTCGGTCAGATCGGACCGGCGTTTCTGGGCATCCCAATCGGACGTCCGTCGAATCAAGTCGACATCTATTTGGATAAGAATGAGTTTCGCTTGAACGGCGAATTCTCTGTTCTCTCGGCTATTTTCAATTTCATTGCGTCACCGGCTTGGGTCAACGATCGTACTTTGATCGACGTTTATTTCCCGTTTGAGAACCTGCTTGCCGACGCGATCAACTTCAGTTTTCCCACGATTGATCCGGGGGCAGGCGATTGGCGGATCGGACTGGATTCTTCATTCAATGTATTGGGTCTGGAAATCAGCAAAGCGTCGGGATTGATGTTCCCGGCCGGCGCCGAAACGTTACTAATTGGTGACGGCACAGAAACGGAACCGGGAAAACTGCAGCTCTATGATCCGACGAGCACGGATCCGATCCAGATGGACAAGATCCTTGTTCGCCAGGATCACTACGACGACAACTTGCTGCCCAACGGTGGCATTTTGATGGACGGTCGTTTGACGTTGCCAAGACTGGTGACCGATCCATTCACCTTGTTTGCCGAACTGGATCAAGATCAAGAATTCAAGGATCTGCTGGCCCAAACGTTTGAGCGAGATTTGGAACCCGGTGAAGAACCCTGCGATGGCGTGTTCAACTGCCTGATCGAACATCCACTGGAAGCGATGCAGTTGCTCGGCAAGGTGCAGGAATTCATCGGCATCGCGGCGTCACTGGAAGAAGTCGCCCAGGTTCAATTGTTCCTGCCCAATGTGTTCAACGAAGGAACAACCATTCAAGACGCCTATCTGGTCGGCAGCTACGGCCAGTGGCCGGCGCCGTTCCATGGTGAACCGGTTCCCTATCCGACAACATCCAAAATCCTGGGCATACCACTGGGAAGCGGTCGATTGAACGGAGGCGTGACGGACAACGGAATTGATGTCGAGCTGGTCGGCAACTTCCTCGGCTTGGCCGACGTCCGATTTAACTTTAGCACGGACGATCCCGGCGCGGACACGTTCACCGACGCCAACGGAAACGGCGTCTACGACTTTGCCGAGCCACTGACGACGGATCGCGCCCCCTTCGGCATCTATAACGCGCCGGAGGTCTGGACGGACCTGAACGGCAACGGATTGGTCGATCCACTGGAATATGAAGACTTGGACCACAACGGCCGATTTGATCTGCTCGGCGATGGATTCGTCGACCTGAATTTGAACGGCCGCTGGGATGATGCCGAGGTCTTCGTCGATCGCAATGACAACGGGGAATTTGATCCGCCGCAAATGCGTACCGGTGCGGAGTTCGTTCTCGGCACACCGCCGGCCGGTTGTTCCCTTCCGATTCCGGAACTGCAAACGGCTGAAGAAATCAGCAGTTCGATGGCGGCGTTCTTGGCCCAGATGGGTTTCACCGGAACGATTGACGAAGGCAACCAGACCGTCGGAGACAGTTTCGATTGGATCGGACTCTCGGGCGCCAATGCCGGACTTTGTTTGCGGGCGTTTTCTCCGGGATTTGATCCGTCCTCGGCAGACAACTTGAAAAAGTACGGTGGCATCGAGGCGTCGGCGGCCTTGAAGATAAACGATTTCTTCGAAGGCGACTTCGAGTTCTCGGTCACGCCGTCGCCGAATTACTTTTTGCCCGACGTGAACATCAGCGCCCAAGCCAGTTCGATTTTGCTGCCCGGACTAGAAGGGCTTTCACCGGTCGCCGATGACGGCAGCGAAGACCCGCTATTCGGTGGCGCATTGGGACTGGAACTATCCCACAGTCAAGGCACGTTTGCCGGCGGCCTGACCGGTTCGATCTTCTTGTTCGGTAGTTCGTTGGAGCTGGACGCCGATGCAAGTTTGAGTTTCCACAACGATGGGATCTCGGGGTCCGTTGGACTGAGTGCTGATTCGTCGATGTCATTTGGCGGATTGACACTTGGGGGTGATTTCCGATTGCAGTTTGACACACGCCCCTCCACTGCATTCGCATCGATTGCCGTGACAAACGGATTCTTGCATCTTGGCAATTCAGCGTTTCAGCCATTTGCGATCGACAACGCATCCTTCGAAATCACCGTCAGCGCGGGCAGCATTCGGATTGCCAATATCAATGCGGACATGGCACTGTTCGGTGAAAACAACATCAACTTTGGCGGTGACATCGTTGCCACCAGAACCGACGGCCTGGTGATTGATCTTGACGGTAGTGCAGATTTACAAGGTATCCAGATCGGACCAGGTGTCATCAGTGGAACCGCCGCATTCGATGTGTTCTTTGATTCCGATCCAGACCCCGGTGTCACTCCTCCGCCGATTGTGTTCGGAACGTTCGACGGCGATGGTTCCATTTTGGGAGTCACCTACAACATCATCACCGGTTCGGTCAGTTCGGACGGATGTATCGCCATCACCGATCCGCTAGCCGTTCATTTTCAATTGCCCGGCGGCACCTGCGGTGAAGCCAACGAAGCGGGAGTCGTGTTGGAAGTCGGTGTGATTGATCCCGTACTCGAAGGTGATCCGGCGACGGGCGATTCAGATTTCCAAACGATCTTCCTGGAGGTGACTGCTCGAATCCTATCCGGCGACAACCCCGAATTCATTTTGAATGTGCCGTACGAGGCGATCGTCACGCTTTCCGGCGCGGAATTGGATACCGATTTCCGATTGCCTGGAACACACACGATCGAGTTCACTGAATCGACACTGACTCAACAAATCCCCATCGAGATCCGTCGTGACCGGAACTTTGAAGAGGATGAAACGTTCGGCATTCGCTTGATTGAATCGTCCATTGTCGTCTCATCCGGCTCCGCGGCCTGGTTTGTCGAACAGGGCGAAGCGGAAATCACAATCTTGAACGATGATGATCCCGACTTCTCCGAACTCCTGCCGCCACTTTCCACGCTGGTTCATTTCGACTTTGACCAGCCACGTGACTTTGCCGGTCAGCGACTGGCGCCGGCGTTGGATGAATACTCTTCGCAAGATTTGACAGGTTCCGCACCGCTGACGAGTGCGTTTGAACCCTCACGGATGCAATCGAGCTTCTGGCCGTCGATCCTGACAAAACCTGGGCTTCCGACTCCAATCGATGAAACCGACGGAAGAACATCAGTGATCGGATCAAACGCGGCAAACGATTCGATTGCCCAGGCGCCTTCGTTCTTTCAGTTTACCGTCGACCCCAAAAGCGGAGGCTGGCTGCCCCAGGGTTTGGACTTCTTTGCGTTTGGAGATGACGCTTCCGGAAATCCGAAGGGCTGGGAACTCTATTGGGACCGCGATGGATACGCCAGTCCGATCCTGTCCAGCAGTCTTCCAGGCGCGGCGATACACACCGAGACAATCGCTCCGGATTGGGACCATCACATCGTCCGACTCGACAGCCCGATCAGTGCCACGGATAGCCCTGGCTTTCCTGTGCAAGGACTGGTGTGCACGGAGAGTCCGATCCATTTCCGGCTCCAACAGACGGACAATGACAACCGACCGTGGCGTTTTGACAACCTTTCACTGACGGGAAAGTATTTTCCGGGCGGTTGCCTGTCATCACTGGACACGAGCGCAGATGAAATACTTGGTTTCCTTGAACAGCAAGACGCACGGATGCCGGGAACGTTTGACTTGGACGACACGGGCGCCGGGGTCGACATCAGCTTCGGCCAAGACCCCGGAACGACTGATCCAACTCGCTATGACTTTCTTTCGATCGAATTGACGGGAACCTCACAATCATCAACGGCGTTCCGCTTATTGGACAGTGGAAACGTTCCTATCACAGACCTGGCGCCCATTCACATTGCAACCGACGGGGGACTGAACGTTCTTGACTTTGATCATTCGACGACGTTCAACGGAATGATCGAAATCGGTGGAGCGGTTCAAAATGGTGTCAACTTCGGATCACTCGCCGACGGTTCCAGTGTCACGTTTGACAATCAACCCGGCGACCCAGTCTCGATCATTGCGGCCGCGCTGGGCAACGATGTGAGAATCGGCGCCACCGGCCCACTGGGCAATGTGGATGTTCAGGGCGGTTGGCAAAGCGGACGTTTATCGGGACAAAGTGCGGCGACAATTAATATCGCCGGTAGCCTTGGAGCGGATTTATCGTTCGACGGCGGATTCGGATCTTTGCGGATTTCCGCAGGCGACTTGATCGGATCGGTTTCGACCGGTTTGGCGGGAATCGGAGACGTGGACACAATTTCGGTCACATCTGTCGCTGGGACGGGAGGATCGATCCTCGGAGATATTAGTATTGGCGGCGATTTGGATTTACTCTCAACCAGCGGAGGTTCCATCACATCAAACGTCGAAGCCGGAGTGATCGGCAGCATCACTTCGACACTGGATGTCAACACAAACCTGGGCGGCGATATCGCCGGGTTGATCGTCGCATCATCGATCGGACAGGTTTCCAGTACCGGAGGTGAGGTCACGGCGTCGATCACAACTCTCGATCCAATCGCGCCGCCCACAAAGATTCTGGCGTCCCCGGCAAACGGGCGCGGCGGCCGAATCAACAGCCCCAACAGTTTCCATTTTGCCGGGGGCATCGAATCGATTGTCGCAAACACGATCAACCTGCGCGTCGAATCGGGAGGACGGATCGGCAAGATCATTGCCGTCGACGACGGTCCAAGCCGCCCAGCGTCCTTAAACGGTCGCTTCACGGCGCATTCGTTTGGCAGAATCGAAACCGATTCCGGCGGCACTGCAAATTTCGAATTAACCGCTACAGCCGAGGCTTGGGAACTGGGCGGCAGCGCGGCCTTTGAAACCATCCTGGTCCAGCCCGACTCCCCGTGGCTTGCCGACCAGATCCACCTTGCCCCCTCGGTCAATGCCGGCGACATCGAATTTCATGGCCTCGAGTCGGTGGTGGAAGTTTCCGTTCAAGACGCTACCGCGTCAGCCGAACTCGGCCAGCTCGAATTCCAGATCTCCCTCAGCGATCTCGTTCCGACGGAAGTTTCGATTTCCGTGCAAACCATTGATGGTACGCTGTCTGCGACAGCCGGAGATTACACTCCGGTTTCAACGACGGTTGTCTTTCCTGCAAATACATTGTCACAAACCGTCGTCGTCCCCTTTGCGGCATTTGAAGGAACCATCGGACTTCAGCTCGGCAATCCGATCGCTGTCATCATTGCCGACGGCCTGGCGGAAGGCACCGTCGTGTTCCCGAGCGGTGGAGACACCGATCCGATCGACAATACGATCGAACTTGGTGCGCCAAACCAAGGCGATGGAAACAACGACGGCCTCATCGACATGCGACAGAACCATGTCGTCTCGTTTGTCCATCCGGTCTCATCGGACTACGTCACCGCCGCGATAACGCCGGGCTCGATCTTTACATCGGCAAGCGGAAACGCGGTGGCTGCCGGCGAAGTCCCAACCGGCGTGCTGGCGCCGACCGGGGCAATCGAGTTGACATTACAAACAACCGATATGTCGTCGGTCATTGAAGTTTTCTTCGAGACTCCGCTGGAAATCAATTCGGTCGTCGCATCGCTGGATTCCATGACGCCGGTCAGTGACTTCTCGTACAACGGACACCGAGGAGTCCAACTGATTGACCAGAACAATGACGGCTTTGTTGAATCCATGACCGTGACGTTGCCGCCGGAACTGGCGTCGGATTTTGATGGTTCCTTGAGTACGTTCATGGTTCGATTGATCCCGATCCAACAAACAATCGTTGCGCCGCGGACGTTTCTGATCGCCGGCTCCGATGCATTCGATCATGTCCGATTGGTCTGGGATTCGGCGGCTGGTCAGGCCAAGGCCTGGCTGAACGATCAACTCGCCGCGTCCTTCACCCTGAATGAATACGATCTCGTTGAAATCAACACACTTGGCGACTCAGATTGGATCATCGTCCAAAGCAGTTTTCCGATCCCGCTGAAGATCAACGCCGGTGACGGAGACGACGTCATCTACGGCGGCGGAAAAGCCGATCACATCATCGGTGGACCGGGACGCGATTTGATCTTCGCGTACGGCGGTGATGATATCATCGACGCCGGAGCCGACAGCGATTTGGTCTACGGCGGGTCCGGCAACGATCTGATCTTGACCGGTGACGGTCGCAACGTGTCATACGGCGGCAACGGCGACGACACGATCATCGGTGGAGAAGGCATCGATATCATCGTCGGCAATGCCGGTAACGACGTGTTGGATGGCGGCAACGGGAAATCGCGCATCTACGGCGGCGACGGCGACGACTTTATCCTCGGTGGCGACATCAAAGATATCCTTCACGGCAATGCAGGCGACGATCAAATTCGCGGCTTTGGCGGCAATGATGTTGTCTACGGTGGCGATGGAAATGATCGCATCTTTGGCGGAATCGGCGACGACAAACTGTCCGGTGACGATGGAGACGACTTCATTGACGGACAGGATGGCAACGACAAACTATTTGGCCGACTGGGAAACGACACGATCCTAGGCGGCGCCGGCGATGACTACGTTAAAGGCGGATTCGGAAACGAGTACATCGACGGGCAAGACGGCAATGATCGGCTGCTCGGTGACGGAGACGACGACACCGTCATCGGCGGACCAGGAGTCGACCGTCTGGCCGGTAATCTTGGAAACGATGTGGTTATTCGAGACCAGGAGGACGACACCGTCGAAGCGGAATTGGCGATAACGGATTTGTTTGTTGCCATGGATGTTAATGCTGACGGACGAATCTCGCCGCTCGATGCCCTGCTGGTCATCAACCGGATCGCGAGAGAGGCTACAGGCGGTGCAGCGTTGATCGTCGTCGAAGACCAACCCTACGACAGCAACGGCGACGAAGAGGTCACTCCGCGTGATGCCTTACAAATCATCAATTATCTGAGCGTTATTGGAAGTCATTCAAGTGAACCACTGCCGCTGGAATCAGAACTCGATCGTATCGTTGACGAAGTTGCGATGTCGGTCGTCTCTGATACTGACAGTTTCATCCAAGACACCATCAACGACTTGGCAATTCGATTGCTTGCCGATGACGAAGACGATCGTTCGGCAGCCCCCGATCTCATTGCCGGTCTCGACAGACTGCTCGAGGTCTAACAACTGACAGACGAATGCGTCGGTGAGCGTGTGAATCAGTGGATGACACTTCAACACCGTTCCATGATTTGCCGCCGCACCACATCACGGATACAATTCTCGCCGGAAACCCGGCAACCGGCGCGTGCCCCGCTTCCTACACGTCACTCACATCTGACAAAGCCGCATTCAGGGACGTCTCGCGCCTACCTGGAAGCTTGTGCTGAGATTCTCGCATGACCAAGGACGATCTGATTTCATCCGGCGAAAGTCTAAAATTCTATAACCAGGTCAATCGTCGGGCGATGATTATCATCACGGCGATCATCGTTTGTTTCGGACTGCTACTGTTTCTGGCCGGTCTTGATCGGGCGATTAATTCATTCCAGCCCGATGATCTGGTGTTGCTGATATTTGGAGCCCTGTTCATTGTTCTCGGATACCTTCTGTGGCGGTTTACGATGAAACCGCGGTTTGAAGTCCGTCAAGACTCAGTGCGAATCTCCAACTTTTTCAGCTACCGCACGATCCGCTTTCAAGACGTGCGCGGCATCGGGACCTTCGATCGTAAGGTGCGACCGAAGGTTTACGGGGCTAAGGGTGAAGTGGCCAGGCTGGGGATCGAGTACACGATCGAGATGGCGGCCTTTCGAAAAAACGACGGCAAAATGATCATCGTTGCTCTACCATCGTTTTCAAACAACCAGGCCTGTTTAGAAGCGATCGCACGGAACGCCGGAAAAGAGATTCAGAAGCTGAAGGATGACCCGACAACACTTGCCAATTGGGCGCGTTGAACGATCCTTTTCGTCGTTGATCGCTCTGTGATCAAAGCGTTATGATCGCGAAGCGATCAACGACAATCCTTCTGACCTTCACGACGCAAGAATCTGCCGGATGACTTCTCCGCCGTCGACGGTGGCGCGTTCATCGCGTCCGTTGTGCAGGAAGGTCAGGTCCAAGTGGTCGACGCCAAGCGTGTGCAGAATCGTTGCATGGATATCGTGCACGTGTGACTGGCCGCCAACCGCGTACAACCCGATTTCGTCGGTTTCGCCGTGCGTGATACCGCCCTTGATCCCACCGCCGGCCATCCAAATTGTAAAACCGTACGGGTTGTGATCGCGTCCGTCGCCACTTTCGCTCATCGGTGTCCGCCCGAATTCTCCGGCCCACACGACCAACGTTTCATCCAATAATCCGCGGCGACGAAGGTCTTTCAACAATCCCGCGATCGGTTTATCTGATTCGCGGCAATAACGTGAATGGTTGCCTTCGATATCTTTGTGTGCGTCCCATTTGCTGCCCGATCCCATGTACAGCTGGACGAATCTTACGCCACGTTCGACCAAACGTCGCGCCAACAAACAGTTGCGACCGTTTCGCTGGGTCTCTTTTTTATCTACACCATACAGATCCAATGTCTCCTGAGATTCGTCGCCCAAGTCGACGGCTTCCGTTGCAGAAGATTGCATCCGATAAGCCAGCTCGTAGGCCGCGATTCGTGCATCCAATTCATCATCTTCCCGGCGGACCTGTCCATAGCGACGGTTCATCTGTTGAATCAAATCCAGCTTGGCTCGTTGCCTGGAGTCCGTCATCCCGGCAGGTGGATTCAAATGCAAAATGGGAGTGTTGCCTTCGCGGAACTGTGTGCCTTGGAACGTTGCGGGAATGAACCCGGTTCCCCAATTTCGTTTTCCTCCCGGAGGTTCCTCGGGGTAGTCCAACAGCACGACGTATCCGGGCAAGTCGCTACTTTCAGAGCCCAGACCATAGACGGACCAAGAACCCAGACAGGGGCGACCGCCAAGAATGCTGCCCGTATTCATTTGGCAAACGCTGCCGACGTGATTGAGTCCGTCGGCCGTACAATTACGGACCACGGCAATCTCGTCGACACACTGTGCAATCTCTGGATACCAGTCACTGACCCAGGTCCCCGATTGGCCGTACTGCTTGAACGTCCGCTTGGACCCCAATAAAGGCGTGAACGCGGTGCGTCCCATCGCCGTCACAGGACGTTCAAAGCTGTCGGGCAACGGCTTGCCGTCCAGTTTATTGAGCAGCGGTTTCGGATCAAACAAATCCATATGACTTGCGCCGCCATCCAGGAAACACCAAATCACCGATTTCGCTTTCGGTTTCAGAGAAGGCGTCGTCGCCGCGGCGTCTTGAGCCATCAAGGCAGAAAGTGCGATCCCGCCAAACCCGCTGCCGGATTTCAACAAAAAGTCTCTACGCGAATTGGGATGAATCATGGGACACCAGGATGCGAAGGTAGGTCATGCCAGGCAGATCGTCGATCATGCGTTTTTAGGGTACGACGGACTTCCAGTCCGTCGACAAGTGTCGGTTTCGACGGACTGGAAGTCCGTCGTACAAAACTGATTCAACCCAAAAATCTAATTTGGACGAAGCATTAATCGATGTAAATGAATTCGTTGCAATTAAACAAAGCGTGCAAAAAGTCACCGATGCCATCTCGATCGGTCGTCGATGCTTTTGAAAGGAACTGCTGCGCCGAGGCGACTTCATCGTCCGTCGGCGACCGGCCCAGTGCAGAAACAAAAGCGGCGTTGATCATTTTCTCGGAATGATCCCCGAAACGACTTCGCAGGTCGCCGGCCCACTCATCGGCCAGCGCCAACGCGTCATCTCCGTTCAGCATCAGTAAGGCCTGCGGAGGCGTCGTCGACTGGGTTCGGACCGCACAACTGTTATGCATGTCGGGATAGTCAAACGAATCAAACATCGGATAACGCATGTTTCGCTTGGCGAACACAAAGACCGACCGACGTCGCTGGTCCTCGATGTTTTTGTCTGGATCCCATGCGTAACGTTTACTCGCACCTTCGGGAAGCTTGGGGCGTGTGCTTTCGCCGAACATCCGGTTGTTCAAACGTCCAGACGCCGAAAGCATGGCATCGCGAATCGCTTCACCCTCAAGACGTCGGCGTTCGGCGTGCCACCACAGTCGATTCCCGGGATCCCGACGGGCAGCAAGTGCGTGCTGGGGGTCATCCAGGTCGATCAGTGTTGATTGTTGATACGTTGACGACGTGACGATCAATCGGTGGATCGACTTTAAGCTCCAATCATTACGCACCAGATGCACCGACAACCAATCAAGTAATTCTGGGTGGGTCGGTGGATCGCCCTGAATCCCGAAGTCGTTTGGAGTCGCGACGATGCCGCGTCCGAAATGGTGATGCCAAAGTCGATTGACGATCACGCGCGCCGTTAACGGGTGGTTGCCATCGACCAACCACTGGGCCAATGCCGCTCGACGACCTGAAGATGCGTGATCCGCATGGGTCGATTGAATCGTTGGATCAGATTCGTCCAAGAACAAAGGAAATCCAGGATCGACTTCACCCATCGGATTGCGCCAATTCCCGCCATCCAAAATGTACGTAGGCGGTGCCTGATCTCCGAGATCCGTCACGGCCATCAACACCGGAAGCGGATCGGGCTTCAAGTGATCAAACTGCTGGAGTTGCTTTTTCAGATCGTCGTATTGAGTCTTTTCACTCTTGGACAGTTTGCCGACAAGTTTACTTTCGCTGGTCGCGCCAAGAACTTGCTTGGCCGCCATACGAGCAATTTGCTCTTCGTATGGGGTTCGTTCATCCGCCGGTTTTTTGTAACACTCCTGAATCGCGGGCTCGAACTTGGTCAGCATGTATGCTTCGGCGTTATCTCGTTTTTTGGCCAACAACGCGTCAATCTGATCGCGTACTGCGGCTGTCGCTTCATGCCATTGTTTCAACTGCTGTTCGTAGCGTTCTTTTTGTTCCAGGGCCGCATAGGGAATATCGTCACGTTCGACGATCGGTGCAAAGAATGCCTGCAAACGAAAGTAATCTTCCTGAAGGATGTCATCAAACTTGTGATCATGGCATTGAGCGCATCCCATTGTTAAACCCAGAAACGCCAGTCCTGTCGTTTCCGTCAAATCATCAAGGATTTCCTGCCGCCGCTGAAACAAATTGGCCGCGTTGTCCTCGTCCGGATAAAGTCGGTTCAGACCAGTAGCAATCAAAGCCTCGGGGTCGTCCGGCGCGAACTCATCTCCGGCAAGCTGCTGACGCACAAAATCATCGTACGGTCGATCTGAATTGAACGAACGAATCACATAGTCCCGATAACGATAGGCACTGGGTCGCAAAACATCCGATTTAAATCCATCCGTTTCCGCAAAACGAACGACATCCAACCAATGTTGTGCCCATCGGGCGCCGTATTGCGGTGACGCCAGCAATCGATCAACGACGCGTTCATAAGCGAGCGGCGACCGATCCTCCAGGAACGCTTGCTGTTCGTCCGCGGTGGGCGGTAAACCGGTCAAGTCGAACGTGATTCGCCGAAGTAGTTGGCGACGGTCGGCCGGTCGATTGAGTCGCAATCCCGCCGATTCCAAATCCTTGATGATGAACGCATCAATCGGGTTGGCAACACGCGACACGTCGTCTGGAATTGGGACCGCCGGCGATACGGGGGGCTTAAAAGGCCAACTGCCATGAACGGCCTGTTCGCTGCCGCGCTCCGCCGTCGCTGATTCGACGGCTTGAAGACGTGACCCAGACAAACCCGCACAGAAACACATAACGCATAGTGCGTACTTAGTCGGAACGTCGTAAGAGCGGATGGGATTCAACGTCGACTTCATCGGCTGTCCCTTCAGGCGGGGGGATTTTATCCACTGGACTCGTGGGATGAACCTCCGGCCGAGCGAGATGGCAGAGCCAAAAGTCCAGCGGGTCAGTCTACAGGAAAACGCCGTCGCGAGTCCATTTCAACGCCGAAAACCCCTAGAAATCGTGTCGAAATGGGTAACCCGACCTGCTCAGGACGACTTTGCCATCACCGAGCGAACCGCACCGCGAGTGCGTATTGCCACGCTAGGTACGACATCGTGAAAGACTCATGCCAGTTCCCGTGTCCGCGTCGGCTATGGGGATCGCCGCGAATCCAACGGTGCATCGCAGGATGCGTCGTCACTCGCCGCCCTGAAGACCGTCTATATTGTCGATTTCAATTGCGAGCACAACGTCGGAAACCACTCCTTGCTTGCACACTGTGTCGTTGCACAGCTCCTTGATGTACAGCTCCTTGAAGCACAGCCCACCGAGTGAATTCCTAATGAGTCGTTTCAACTCACAACTTTTCGGTCTCTTCGCGCTCCTGCTAACTTTCAATTCTGCTGGCGCAGCCATCGTCACCTTCACAGAGTTCAACGGATTTGACAGTGCCGTTTCCCCGGTGACCACTTCGATCAATTTGTTTCCGGCATGACGCCGACCGCAGTTCCGGAACCCAGCTTCGTCGCGTTGCTTGTGATCGGAATGGGCCTGACCACGTTGCGACGCAACCGATAAAGGATCAAAGTGATGCGGGCGACACGTCGGGCGAGAAGTACCCTTCTTCGTTCGTGTTCTTCGCGTGGTTCACCTTCACACCAGTCAACAGTACTGAAATTTGGTAGGAAAATTGGGGGTAGGAAAATTAAACACTTCGGTACTTCAGCTCGTGACGATTCAAGACGGATGTTGTTGCGTGAAATGGTCTTCTCTTTAACACTCCCCAATTCACTACCTCCATTTTCCTAGTCATTTGCATACCGCCACGGACACCAGATGCGTCCCAGAATACAACCCCGATGCATTTGTTGCAGTGTTCGGCGGCAACGCCGGCCGGTATTATCGGATTCAAACGCCACACGTTGAATTTGCAGCCGAAGCCGAAGTTGTGTTCTTCGCCAGGCGATTACGTGGGCAAGTCGGCGGCTTCGGCATAGGGACGGCGAGAGAGCGCGGCCTCACCGACTCGCTGGATGGCTAACACAAATGCCGCAGTACGCAGGTCGACGTCACGTTTCTTGGCAACATCGGCGACGGACGCGTAAGCTTTTCTCATGTGTGCCGACAATTCATTTCGGATGCGATCCAAGTCCCATCGAAACTGCTGAATGTTCTGCGCCCATTCAAAGTAGCTGACGGTGACTCCACCGGCGTTGGCCAAGATATCGGGAACGACCATGATTCCACGTTGCCGAAAAATCTCGTCGGCTTCCGGGGTTGTGGGCGCATTGGCGGCTTCGACGATGATCGATGCCCTGACATCCGCCGCATTGTCTTTGGTCAACACGTCGCCCAGCGCAGCGGGAACTAAAACGTCCGCGTTCCATGTCAGCACATCGGAGCTGTTGAAAGCGTCGCCGCCCGGAAAACCGGCGACGGTTCGATGCTGGGCTGTCCAGGCCGCAAGCTTTTCGACGTCCAATCCTTCGTCGTTGGAAACGCCACCGGCGTGGTCGCCGACCGCGACGATTTTGGCGCCCTGGTCAGCCATCAACCGCGCGGCATAACTGCCAACGTTCCCGAATCCTTGGAACGCAACGGTGACATCCTTCATCGTCTTGCCCTGCGACTTCAAGACCTCTTCCAGGATGATCGTCACGCCGCGACCGGTCGCCTCTTCACGCCCATCGGAGCCAAACAGATGCAACGGCTTGCCCGTGACAACGCCCGGCGAGAATCCATGGTATTTAGAATACTCGTCCATGATCCAACCCATGATTTTTGCGTTGGTGTTGACGTCGGGAGCAGGAATGTCAATCGTCGGACCGATGACCTCTTTGATTTGACCGACGAAGGTGCGAGTGATTTCGTTGACCTCTCGTTCGCTAAGTTGGTTCGGGTCGCAATTGATGCCGCCCTTGGCACCGCCATAGGGAATGTTGACGACGGCCGTTTTCCAGGTCATCAAATTGGCCAGCGCGGTTGCCTCGTCTTCATCAACGGTCGGGTGATAACGCAGCCCGCCTTTCATCGGCCCGCGGACGCGACTGTGCTGGACGCGATATCCACTGTGCTTCATCAACTTTCCTTCATCACTCTCGGTGATCAACTCGACTTTGACGACACGAAAGGGTGCGAGCAAAATGTCCCGAACACGCTCTGAAAGTCCGAGAACGTTGGCGGCATTGCGAAAATAGTGGCGGCTTTCTTCTAGCATTTCGACTTCCTGTTGGCGAATTCACGGATCACGCTGCGTCTGCAGTGTCGGCTACAGATATAGTCTATTCTGTTTTGAATGCGCCGATGGGGAACAATCGGACAAGACGATTGGCGAGGATTTTCATTTCAACCGGTAAACGACCATGCGATTGTTTGACGTTCGAACGCTTTGTTGCAGCATTCTCGTGGTAACGATATGGCCGCTCGTCGGATACGCCGATGGGCCGTCGTATACGATCGAATTGGCGAAGGCGCATTCCGGGTTTGACGGGCAAACCTGTTGGGTCCAGGCTCGTGCCGGTGCGATACCCGGTGGCGCAGAAGGAAATCCGTCGGAAGACCCGCTGGTGATTTTGACGACGCAAAAATTACTACTGACCGGCTCGGATGTTTTTTACCGTCTGCACCAAACTCGGACGGTCGACGGAGCCGACACCTGGAGTGAATTAGAGCCGATCGATTCGTTTACTCGCGAGACCGTCGGGGATGCGAACGATCCGTTGCCCACCGGGGCATCGATCGCGCCCCATTTGCTGAAGAAAGGCGACGAAACAACGGTTTGCGATTTTCAACCCAAGTGGCATGCGGCCAGTCAGCGGCTGCTGGGAATCGGACAATCCGTTTGGTACCGCGACAATCGCGTGATGCATGTCCGACCCCGTGGAATCGCCTATGCGGTCTATCAACCGTCGCGCCAAGATTGGTCAAAGTGGAAAACCGTCGAATTGCCCAGCGAAACACGCTTTCAAAACGCAGGCTCCGGCAGTGCCCAACGTGTCGATCTGCCCGGCGGTGACGTTTTGATCCCGTTTTACTTCAAGGAACCGAGCAGCCAGACATTTTCAAGCGCCGTCTGCAAATGCAGATTTGACGGACATACATTGCATTACATCGAACACGGAAACGCGGTCACCGTACCGACCGAACGCGGACTGTACGAACCGTCGCTGACCAGGCATTGCAACCGTTTCTATTTAACATTGCGCAATGACGACCGAGGTTACGTCAGCGTAAGCGACGACGGTTTAAATTTTTCACAGCCCAAGCCGTGGACCTTCGACGACGGCAAGGAACTGGGCAGTTACAACACCCAACAACATTGGATCACACACGGCGATGAACTGTTCTTGGTTTACACCCGCCGTGGCGCAAACAATGACCACGTCTTTCGCAACCGCGCCCCCCTGTTTATCGCGCAGATCGACGTCGAAACCCTGACGGTTGTTCGCAACACCGAACAGATTCTTGTCCCGGAACGTGGTGCACGCTTGGGTAATTTCGGCATCGTCGACGTTTCACCCGATGAAACTTGGGTGACGGCTGCCGAGTGGATGCAACCGCTGGGTGTCGAAAAGCATGGCAGCGACAACAGTATCTTTGTCGCCAAGTTGAAATGGAATCGGACAAATCTGGCCAGCTCAATGGACTCAGACGCGACTGCCGATTCAACACGAACAAAGCTCAGCGCATACACACAGCCTCCGCAGGCCTTTCGAAACAACTTTGGCCAATACAAATCACCACTTCAATTCGCCGACGGATCGATTGCGAAAACGCCTCAGGACTGGCAGCGTCGTCGTGCGGAGATCTTGGCGACGTGGACAGACTTACTCGGCCAGTGGCCCGCACTGATTACCGAGCCAGACGTGGAACAATTGAGTAGCCAGCGCCGCGAAAATTTCACGCAGCACCAAATTCGTTTTCAGTGGACGCCCAACGAGAAGACAACCGGATACCTGTTGGTGCCCGACGGCGAAGGCCCGCACCCCGCCGTCGTAACGGTTTTTTATGAACCCGAAACGGCAATCGGACACGGCAATCCCCATCGTGACTTTGCACTTCAGCTCG
>JAGQPO010000139.1 GCA_020426665.1 Planctomycetales bacterium | reverse complement strand
TTGATCGCTCCGCGATCAAAACGCCTGATCGCGGAGCGATCAGCGACTAACCCCAAAATCAATGATTGTCAAATCACTATGCGACCAGACGCAAGTTTTCCGCTTCCTGCTGTTTCGCAGCGCAGATTCCTTCGATGAATTCTTCAAAAATGCGAACGTCTAATGCAGACGCGGCGGCACACTCGGGATGGAACTGCGTTCCGATTGCGAACCAGTCCATCATCTCGCTTTCAATGGCTTCGATGACACCATCAGGGCATCTTGCGGTCACGCGAAAACCGGGTGCGACTTCATCAATCGCCATGTGATGACGGCTACTGACACGGATTTCGCCATCACCGAAAACGCGTCCGACCAGTGAATCGCTTTCAACTTCCAAGGTGTGACGATGATTGGGATCATGGGGATCCAAGTGGGGTACCGCCGATGGCAGGTCTTCTTTGATGTGCAAGAACAGGTTTCCGCCTTGTTGCACATTCATCAATTGCATGCCGGCGCCAATTGCCAACAGAGGAATTCGGCGTTCGGCAATCTCAGCAATCAGCAAACGATCACTTGTCTCGCGTAGAGGATCCATCGGCCGGACGCTGGAATGCAACATGAATCCGTCATTCCGCGGATCCAAGTCGCCACCGCCAATCATCATGAAACCGTCGACCAGGTCCAGCACTCGCGCCACCGTCTCCGGATCTTGCGTCGGTGGAATCACCATTGGGATTCCGCCGGCCGACTGGATCGACTGGAAATAGCCGGCAGCCAGAAATGCAAATCCAGGCTTGTTGCGGTCAGCCGCTTTAAAATCACAATTGATACCAATGATCGGTTTGCTAACAACAGCTTCGCTTGACATCCGACGTTTCCTCATAAAAGTCGTAAAATGCGATGAATCGCGGCGCAACTGCGTGCTGCGCCAAAAAAAGTGCGCACGGTTACCGAGAATAGAATCCCTCGTCGAAAAAGTCCGAGTGCGCCGGTGGCGTCACAGGACTGTCAACAAGAGTGGAAGAACGCAGCCGCGAACCAAGCTTGAGCGGATGAACGAACCAGGCATTGAACAATGCCGGCTCGGATTTTCGTGTTGAACTTGATGAATAGAAGTGCAACAAGATTCCATCGTGGAGTCTCATTTAATTCGTCCCTGAATCAGGACCGCCCATCGGGTGCGATGCTGGTCGGAGGCACTTGACGTTTCAAATTCCTCCCCGAGCTGGGCGGAAAGTAGCGACTGTTTTCACCAATTCCAAACGATCTCTACATCTTGTGCAAATTCACGTCTGCTAGCACGACAGGCAGTGCTAGCAATGTGAATTATTGCTAGCAATGACCGCCTGAATTGCGCCAACCTGCAACATGGAGGGCCCAAATCGTTCGAACTCTCGACCGCTGCTATCGGGCCACTTCGGGCAAAATCCCCCAATCTGGCATCGGAAGCGACTCAGCGGTGCCCCAGCCGGCGACTCCCGCTGCGTCGATCGATCCCAATATTGAGCAACTCGGCAAACCGCGTCAATCGTGAACGCGACGACTCCGCGGACCACTCAACAGTGGCAGGTTGCATCGCGTGAAGCGGATTTCGATCTGGTGCATCAAAATAAAATCGTATGAGCACGCGAGTTTAATGCTCTCGTCTCAATCAGTGAGTGAAACTGTCTGAATGTATCTCTTCCAACTTCGTCTACATCGCAGATTCTTCGAGGGTCAGCGCTCGAAAAATCGATTCTTGCCAAACATCGTCGTGCGCAGTGCCATCGACCAGTCGGGCGAACGATTGTCGCGTCTCGGCGTCTTCGTTTGCTAAGACTTCAAGGCGTTCCAATACGCTCAGCGCGCCGTCATCTGGAAAAGCTTCATCAAGTAGGCGGAGCACCGTGGTCCGATCCTTTGCGCACATCAGAACAGAAAGCACCGTGCGAGTTTCGTCGGATGAAAACTGCTGGCGATAGTTGTTCTGAGTTTGCAGATTGATCGATTCGCCGATCGCCGGAAGGATCAAGTCGGCGTGTTTGCCGTGGCGCTTGCGAATCACGTTGATCAATTCGTCGTTGATTTGCGGGTCGAACAGCGCCGACAACGTACGAATCGACGTCTCGAAGTTGACCGTGCTAAGGTACTGATGCAACCGCCTGATAAAAGATGGATCGCCGGCGGATTTCAGCCATCGAAACATTTTTATCTGTCGCGCATGCCGATCATTCAACGCATCCATAGAGATAGCGAGATACGGAGGAAAATATCGGTAGTATTCAATTGTGCGAGTTGTTCGAATCACCATCGAGATTGCCGGGTTCGTTACGTGCACCAGCGAGTGGATCAGCGGATAACGCGATAGCGAAAAAGGGACGACATCACCTGCTGCCAGCCACGACAAACGCTCGGCACTCAGCTTACCTACCTGGACTGTCGAACCTAAATTCTCCCGATGCTCGAATCGGTACACATCATGCAACGAACGTCCGCGCAAGATCGTGAAGCACCCGCAAAACGGATGGTTGTGAATCGCCGGGATCGCGTTATTCCAAAAGTAAACGTCGATGACAAATTCATCGTCGTGATACTGCGTCACGCCGGGCTCACCGAACGTTCCGGTTGGAGCGAATTGACGTGTCTGGTCTCGATCGCCTGTCAACAAATCGTTGATTACGGCCTCCGGCAAATCGTGCGGCGGCGGAGATTCGGCGAGAGCTTGCTGAGCGATGTCGGGAAACGCTTCCTCGTCTCGATTCGTCTTCGCCCAAGCTCGCTGGATGAAATCACCGATCTCGCTGAAATATTGCATCCAAGTTTTACCAGGTGATCAATGAAGTTGATCCCGAACGCGCGCAATGCCACGATTCATCAAGAACGTTACTGTCCATCGGAATCGGAATCAAATGATACCAGTCAACGTTTCTCTGGAATCGACGAATCCGTTACTTCCCAGTTGACAGTCTTGTTGCCGTTTCGGAATCGCGTGCGCAGTACGGAAAGTGTGTCGGTGTCGTTTCCGCCATCGAAAAATGCCAAGCCGTTAAACAAAGAGTCGACGACCTCCAGAGAGTCGTCCCCGCCACCCGCTTGAACGGATGATTCGCCGAGAACGCGCAAACGCAAAAGGCATAACTGATCGCGACTTTCGCTACCGATTACATTCAGGCTGCCGAACACGCTGTCCACAACACGGATTGTGTTGGCGGGGTCTGAATTGCGAACACCACTTGTCGATGGACTGCCTGATGCCTTTATCACCACTTCGCCTTGGACCCAAGTTTGTCGGATGTTCACCGATAACGGAACATCGCTCGACAGGTCTATATTTTGACGGAAGCGGCTTTTTCGAATCGTAACCGAACTTGATAAAGGCTCGGCTCCGGCTTTGAACTCGTCGCGGTTGCTTTTGATTTTGACCACGACATCGGATGCGATGGTCTGGTTGATGTCTGCGGTCAGCATGCCGCCGCCGGAAATGTTCACGGTTCCACAGGGGACGAAGGGGGCCGGCGGTGCCGGTACTTTGCAAACATCCACGGGAGGAGGAAAAATGGTAACTCTTTTGGTTTTCACGGCGAGCGGCCCACCGCTTGATACGCTGACACCTCGCAGCAGGTTGCTGTTGCGGATCGTCACCGCGCTCGATGAAACGTCAGACGCACCGATTGTTGAACGATCGCTGTTGTCCGCTGCAACGGAAATCCCGGCGGCCGTCGATTGTTGCACTGAGACATTGATCGCATTTGCGGCGGAAACTCTGACATCGCCCGACAAGTTGAAACGTGTGATTGTCACTGCGTCGGGGCCGTTGCCCGCGTCGATGACAAGATCTCGCAGTCGTCGCCCGTTTGCCCCCTGCAGCGCTACCTCGTCATTGCCATCACCCAAGTCGATCAAGATATCGTCGGTAATTCCCGAGACGACGATTTCTGCGCCTGGGTCATTGCGATTAATCGAGGTGTCGGCATCCGGCGTGATTCGAAAACTTGCCCCTCCGCCGGCAGCACGTGCGTCGGATGCGGACAGTTGCTGAAGTTTTAACACGTTACCATGTTCATCGCCGTCGACGTGCAAATCGCCATCGACCACACTCACTAGCACGTTTCCCGCCAGCATCGCTCGAAACTCTAACCATTGAAACTGCAGTTGCCGCTTTCCGACCGATTGTGACATGACGCTCTCAGCACTGTTCATGAATCTTGCTGTCAAACTCGTGCTATTATAGCAGCGGCTCCGCCGACGTTTTTTTCCAGGCCGGACAGCGTCCCGAAACAACACCACTCGCGCGCCTCCAGGCTCAAAATGGAGCCGACATAACGACGCGGCGTCACACGCTGATTCAATTGGACGATCTAGCTCGCATCATTCTCGTTCACCTGAACGGTAAAAATGATCGTGCGAGTTTGTCGGACATCGTCGAACGTTCAATCGCCAACGGCGAGTATCAAATCCAACTCGACAATCAACCTCTGAAACATATCGACCGCGCTACCATCGAACGTCTTGTCGAAAATACTCTCAA
>JAGQPO010000138.1 GCA_020426665.1 Planctomycetales bacterium | reverse complement strand
CATCCGTCAATCGGAAGTCGCGACCCGAATAGCGATAGGTCAGTCGCTTGTGATCAAACCCCAATTGGTGCAACACGGTGGCATGAAAATCGGGCATGGTGACTTTGTTTTCGGTCACGGCCATCGCCAGCTCATCGGTTGCTCCGTATGTGGTTCCGCCGCGAACTCCACCGCCGGCCATCCAAACGGTGTATCCATCGATATGATGGTCGCGACCCACCTTGGTCGGATCTTTAATCTGTTGGACCGTTGGCGTGCGGCCCATTTCGCCACCCCAGATGACCAGGGTCTCGTCCAGCATGCCACGCTGTTTCAAATCCGTCAGCAGCGCCGCGATGGGCTGGTCCGATTCACCGGCCAATCGCGTGATGTTTTGGACGATCGAACCGTGATTGTCCCAGGGCTGACCGCCGCCATGGTAGCACTGGATGTACCGGACGCCCCGCTCGGCCAATCTTCGGGCGTACAACATGTTTCGCCCCTGCGTCGTTTCTCCGTACATGCGGATGATGTGTTCGGGCTCCTGTGACAAATCGAAGGCGTCGGTTCCGGCGCTTTGCATGCGGAACGCCAACTCCATCGTATGGATTCGGCTTTCCAGGCGTTGGTCACCGGGACGCATCGTGGCGTGCCGACGATTCAGAAACTGTGTCAACGCAACCTGCGCCCGTTGGGATCCTGGACGGATATCCGTGCGAGTCAGGTTGGGGACGATCTGCCCGTCGCTGCTTTCAATATCAATGTGGGTTCCCTGGTAGACGCCCGGCATGAAGGCACTGGTCCAGTTTCGAGATTGTGCGGTGGGCAATCCGCGCGGACACAGTACGACAAAACCCGGCAATTCATCACTTTCGTTTCCCAAACCGTACAACAGCCAAGACCCCATGCTGGGGCGCGGCAGCGTTGAATGACCGCAATTGGTCAACAGCAATCCTGGAGTGTGGTTTGCGACTTCGCCCTGCATGCTGCGGATCACACACAGTTCATCTGCGTGTCGGCCAACGTTGGGAAACAGTTCACTGACTTCTAAACCGCACTGACCATATTTTTTGAACTTGAACGGCGACCCCAAGATATTGCCCACTCGGTTCAGCTGGGTGGTTTGAAGTTGTTTTTTGATCGAATCGGGAAGAGGTTGCCCGTCCAGCCGATTCAATTCCGGCTTGCGATCGAACGTGTCCATTTGTGACGGCCCACCGTTCATAAACAGGTGGATGACTCGTTTGACACGCGCGGGGAAATGCGGTTCTTGGCGACTGAGCGGTGATTCTTCCGGCGTTCGGGCAACCGGGGACGCAGTGGCCGAATCGTTCAACATGCTTGCCATTGCGATCGAACCCAAACTGGTCGATTGCAAAAGCTGGCGACGTGAAAAAAGGTGGTTCATCTTGATTAGTCCACGTATTGAAATTCGTTACTCATCAGCAACGCTTGGGCCAACAAAGGCCAAGGTGAATTGATGAACCGTGTTGGCTTTTGGTCGGGTTGGTCGAACCGCTGTTGAAATTCGACGAACTTCAACGAACGTGCAACTTCATTCACCGCCGGCTGGCGACCGAGGATGGTGCGGAACAAGGTTTCCACCTTTTCCCTGTCGGTCTTGATGCGTGAGAAAAACTCACTCGACACGATCGCCGATGCCTGGTCGACGACAAATGGGGAATTCAAGGTAAACAGCGTCTGCTGCGCGACGATGCTTTCTCCGCGTGCCGGTTGTGATTGTACGGGGGCCGGAAAGTCAAACGCCCGCAGTGTTGGATCAAGATTAAATCGATTGATAAAACCATAGATCGCGCGGCGGTGAGTGTATTCCTTGCCCCAAAGTTGTCCGGCGTGTCCGCCCGCCTGTCGATCCAATTGACCGGACACGACCAAGATGCTGTCTCGAATCGCCTCGATCGACAGATGCTTTCGATTGGCCCGCCACAACCTGGTGTTCTCGGGATCGATTTTGATCGCCGAATCTCGATACCCGCTGGATTGTCGATAGGTCTCTGTGGAGACAATTCGTCGGACCAAGTGCTTCACAGACCAACCATGACGAACGAAATCGTCGGCCAACCAATCCAGCAGTTCCGGGTGGGTCGGCGAACTTCCTTGCAAGCCGAAATCCGACGGCGTCGCGACAAGATGTGAACCGATCAAATGCCCCCAAATCCGGTTGACAAAGACTCTTGCCGTCAAGGGATTCTTGGATGACGCGATCTGTTGGGCCAATTCCAATCGACCGCTCGCATCGCTGGGGAATTCAACTTGTTGGGGGTCCAGGACTTTCAAAAATCGCCGGGGCACGGCTTCGCCTCGTGCCGCCGCATCGCCACGCACAAAGATGAACGATGCCGGCGGTTTACCACGCTCGCTGACGACCATTGCACGGGCGGGCGCACCCGGATGAAACGTCAACAGTTCGGCCAGCTCGGTCTCGCGAATTCTCTCGACCAACGAACGATTGTTTCCCTTGGTCTTCTTGCCGTTGGACTCAGAAATCTTTGCGTCGATGGCGGACCGTTTGCGTTGGTAATCCCTGACGTCCGAGTCGACCGCAACATAGCTTTTGAGTAAAGGTTGCTTCTTTTCATCCAGCGGGTTGGCGCGAGTGAGGGCCGCGAACACACCGCGTAAAGAATAGTAATCGGCCGTCGGCACCGGTTCGAATTTATGGTCATGGCAGCGGGCGCAGGCGACGGTCATCCCCATCAATCCCCGTGTCGTGACATCGATCCAATCGTCAAACGCTTCGGTCTGAGCCCGATTTGCGTACGGCCCCGTCGCATAAAACCCCAGTGCCGCCATTTCTTCTGCATCGGCTGGGAATCCCATTAGGTCCGCCGCCAATTGTTCTTTCAAAAATTGGTCGTACGGTTTGTCCGAATTCAATGAATCGACAACGTAGTCTCGATAGGTAAACGCAAACGGATAGTAGTGAGGCGTTTTCGTGTCGGGACGATAATCGTTGTCCGTGTCGGCGTAGCGAACCACGTCCAACCACAACCGTCCGAGGTGCTGGCCATACTCCGGTGATTCGATCAACCGATCAACCAACTGGGCCGTCGCATCGTCAAAATCAATTTTGGCCGCTTCGACGAACGCATTGACTTCGTCATAAGACGGCGGCAATCCGACCAGATCGTATGACAACCGCCGTACGATCGTCGCCGGGTCCGCACGTCCCGATGGCGTCACACCAATTTCGTTCAATGTGTTCCACACAAATCTGTCAATCGCATGATCACCCCACTTTGATTCCAGCTTGTGCACCGTGCTGTCGGTCGAAGCGTGTGGCGACACCGACGTCAACGGTGGGGGCGAGACGGCACCAACAGGCTTAAACGCCCAATGATCGGTCGCCTTGTCAAACAGATAGTCTTGGTCGCCTAGTCGCGAAAACTCGGTTTCACCCATGTCGTCTGCCGGCCCAACGGCGCCGCGTCGGATCCACTGTTGAAACAGTTCAATGGTTTCGTCATCCAGACGTCCATCGGGAGGCATCTGTAAATCTTCGTTGTCATAGCGAATCGCGACGATCAACAACGATGCATCCGGTTCGCCGGGAATCACCGCCTTGTTGGTATCGCCGCCTTCGATCCAACCGGATTGGCGATCGAGCAACAGTCCGCCTTGTTGTTCGCCCGATTCTTCGCTGTGACATTCGTAGCAATGTTGCACCAACAAAGGACGAATTCGCTGTTCAAAAAAACGCACGTCATCGGAAGTGCCATTTGCATTGAGTGACGCCGACCCGATCAACACGCTGACGGCGAAACCGACCAAGACACGGATCGTGGCACCAACAGGAAGGAGGGCAATGCGACTTGGAGGGATTTGCATCGGCCAGTGGATGGATTGGGTTGGCGAAGAGTTCACCGGGCGGGGGGAAGGCCACAACGACGGGTGTCCATGAAGCAACCTCCTCTTATTGTGACCAATCGACAACCCGATGTCCAGCTGATCCGTCATGCCGGCTCGATCGCGCGACCTTGCAAATCTGAATAACCTGCAAGACCGCCGCCACATCCTGACCAACGGTGATCGTTTTTCTTTGCCCTTGCGGTGTGGCAAGCTATTGGTTCTCAAGCGGGTGGTAACAGGGGGTGGTCTCGTCTTTTGCTCGGGGGTCCACGCAAAAAGAGGTCATTATGATCACCAGTGCCAATGTCTCCGCCGCCCAGGGCATGCAGCAAGCCTTGCAAAGCTATAACCGGGCCGCCGCCCAAGTGGCCAACCCGGACAAACGGGTCGAGGCCAAGGATTTGGTCGGACTGAAAACATCCGAGCATCAGTTCAAGGCGAATGCCAAAGCCTTTGCGGTGTCCAACCAAATGACGGAACACCTGATCGATATCATCGCCTGAAGGCGAGTGCTTTATTCAGATTGAATTTTAGGGTTGCGACCGTAGCGAAAGTCGTCAAGACTTTTGTGAATTGCCGGACGAATCGAAACTCTTGACGAGTTCCGCCACCCTAAAATCAAACGTTGACGGACCACTACGGTATTCGGTTCAGGGTGTAATACGCGGCGGGGTGCACGATCGGTTCGCCATCGCGACTTCTGACTCCGTCGGCGTGCAATTCATGCACGAACAATTCGCGGAGCCCCGCGACGGTCAACTTCACTCGTAAGCCGTCATCGGAAACGGACACATCTTCGATGGACGGCCGTTCCGTCATGATTTCATCGCTGCCATAGGTTGCGTGATAATTGTAGGTATAGCTGCTGATCGAATACGATTCGGCGTCCTCGGCGGATGCGGTATCAACAGGCTTTGTAAAGACGAGTTCGAAACCGTCGGAGCAGGCTCGCATTTCCTTGATCTCCATCGGTGTCTTTCCGGTCCAAACAAGTCGTTGCAGTCCGTACGATGCGGTTCCCAGACTGCTCCATCCGCGATTACTAAGACCGACAAACATTCCGCCGTCGGTGCCTTGTTCCATTCGAATGACGGCCGACGCAAAACCCTCGCGGAACGGAAAACACGCTCCCTGGTATTCACCGTCGACACGCTCCAGAAAGACGCGGCTGATCGATGACAAAGTGAATTCGCCGACGAACAGTTGGCCGTCGAATGGACCAAACGCGCCGCCGCTGTCATCCAACATGATGTCCGTCGCCGATTGGCCGACCTTTTTGTAGGGAAACCAGACGGCTGGTGGTTTTAGTTGAGGCAATCGTTTAATCGCTTCCGGAAACGGTAACCCGCCAGGAATGCTATCGATGCCGTGAATCGGTGAACCCGACTGATTCATTGAAGCCAATGCATCGGGATGATGAAAAAACGCTCCCTCACGCATGTGATGAAGCGTGTTGGTGCCGACCCAGTTTCCCTGCTGGTCGGTATAGAACATATCGCCTTGCCGGTTGACACCGATCCCCGACGGCGATCGCATGCCGGCGCAAACAGGAATCATTTCACCGGCCGGCGTGACCTTCATTCCCCATCCTCGCCATAACCCTTGGGCGACCCCCAGTGATTCGTTCTTGATCACTTTCCGAAGTTGTTCTTTTTGTAATCCCAGACCCAAGTTCAAAGTGAACCACAAGTTCCCGTCGTGATCGATCTTGGGTCCAAACGCATACTCGTGATAGTTACCGGTAACGCCCCAGCCTTTGGCGACGGTCATGTATTCGTCGGCCACGTCATCACCGTCTGTGTCGCGAAGACGCGTCAATTCGGTTCGTTGCATGACGTACAACGAATCATCGTGGCGAAGCAGCCCTAGCGGCTCGTGCAGCCCGGTCGCGAACTGTTTGTATGTCACCTGATCCGGCGGGTCATCGTAGACGCCGTCCAATATCCAGACCTCACCTTTTCGAATCGCAACGGCAATTCGATGATCATCCAGTACGGCCAAGCCGCTGACTTCCAATGCCAAGGCATCCAACGCCGGTTTCCACCGTTTTGATCGAGATTCGGTCGACGATTTTGACGTCGCAATCGTGATCATCCGGTAATAATCGGATTCATCTGCAACCGCCGGCAGACGGTGATCGCACAAACTGATCACCACGATTGCGATGACGACACACGACGTCTTTGATCGGTGCCAAAACGGTTTTTCGCAATTCAATTTCACCATTGATATTCGACGTCGAACGACATCTCGCCTGCTGTGTTTATCGGGACAATCCAATCTTGAATGCCGTCGATCGTCCGGACGACACCGAGCCGGTCAAGCGGTTGCGGTAACGTCACTGCTAAACCGGATTCATTGGAGTATTGATGTGTTTGCTCTCGTTTCAGTTTGCCGCCTGCGTTGGCGCGAAACCACAACGTCGCGGACTTTGAAAGTTTGTCATCGACGCGGTGGATTTGCATGGATCGCGTTAAGCCATGGTTGGAATTTGGTGCAATCCGATCTTGGATGTCGAATCCGTCGATGTGGTACAAGAATGTTGGAACGCCGTCGCGGTCAATTCGAAAGCCTTTGAACGTGGCCGCTTGCCGACTGGTCTTCGGCCAGGCCGACTTTTCGGAACGAAGCGTCGCAAATTCGACTCCGGCCGGAAAGTTGATGACATCGTCGCCCAACGGAACAGCAAGCGGAGTGAATCGATCGAACCACGTCCCGTGCGCATCAATAAATCGACCACGCCATGCCTGGGCAAGTCGCACGACATCGGCATCAAATGCGTAGTGCACCCTTTCGCCAAATCCGACGGCGATGGCATGGGTGCCGACGTCCTTCATGAACGTTCGCAAAAAGAGCGGGCGATCACCGGGTACCAATTCAAAATCGTGCACTTTGCCTTCTTCAATCTTCTCGGGCAACGGCTGAGTTTCGATGTGCTTGATATAGGCCCACAGCGATTCGATTTGACGTTCGGTATCGCCACCCAAAACGTTCGGATTGACGCTGCGGCCGTCTGGAAAAAAGGTCGGCATTCGAGTCCGCGATTTCATCGCGCCAGGGTTCAACAGAAAATCATGAAACCACTGTGGTTGTAACCGTTTGTCGGCGCCGGCCAAGTCGATCCCAACGACGCCAGGTAAATGCTCGCCGCGGACCCAATGGCATTGCACACATCCGGTGTCAAATAACAGACGCCCGGCATTTGCCATTTGCTCCGATTCGTCCGAAAACAGGTTTGCGGCAGACTTTGCGACAGCATCGGCATTGGCAAGATCTTCCGCCAATCCATTCAACGAAGGGCCTGCGAATTTTGGCATTCGAACAAACATGTGGGGGCGAACATTGATGTTGGCCTTCAATGCATCATCCAGCGCAACGCGACGAAGTTTGCGGCCGACACCGTCCAACGGTGACGGTAATCTTCCTTCGTCGCCGATGTCGACTTGTGAAACGGTTTCAAAGTATCGCTGTCGATTCGGTCCAACACCGCCGCGCCGGTCTCGTGTGTGACAGGCGTAGCAATTCATTTTCAACATCGTTGCGTGTGCCTTCGAGCCCGCAGTCGAATCGCTGTTGATCGCTGCTAGCGCTGATTTAATTGATCCGATTTGGACTGCATCGAGACCGTAACCAGGCAATCCAACATGCTGTGTTTCGATGCACGAATTTGGCGCATCGACATCCAATTCCGCGAGCGGTCTTGCAACAACCGACGGCTTGATGTCTTCCGCATGGTGGCACTGGGAACAACGCAATTCGACGAACAACCGCCGGCCCGCTTCAACGAGCGACGCAGTATCGCCTTGACCGGCATCAAGGTTCGGTGCCGCTGCGTCGCCGATCAGGTATGTTGCGATGTCGGCTGCTTCGTCCGGCCGCAGATTCAAACTGGGCATCCGGCCCGATGGTCGAATGTGAGCCGGATCGTACAAGAAGTACGCCAGCGACTGGTGTGAATACTTTCCGGCAATGTCGCCATGCGGCACAGATCGGACGCGGCGAACGGCATCGGCAAGCCCGAGTTCTTCGATCTGTTCGGGATCAAGTTCCGACAACATCTTTTCAAGCTCGGATCCTTGATAGGGCGGCGCGGGATAATCCTCGTCCGGCTCGTGGCAGGCAACACATCCAACTTGGTGATAAAGTTCGGCGCCACGATCATTGTCACCTTTCATCCAAAATTGCGTCGCAATCGGATTGCTTGCCGTCGACTTTAAAACCGGGTACTCGGCTTCTTGGTTTGATAAAAACGCCACGATCGCATCAATCGCCCGGCGCCGCTGATCATCCGGCAACCCGCCCATCACGTCCGGCATCGTCGTCCCCGGCTTGATGGCATGCGGATCATTTAGATACCGCTTCAACCAATCCGTTCGATAACGTCGCCCGGCGCCGTCAAGATTCGGCCCACGCTTGGCTTGCAACTCTTGATCTTCGCTGGCATGGCAAGCGGTGCAACTGAGCTCGCTGATCAGCAACCTTCCCCCGATGGCCGCATGCTCAGCCGTCTCACGATGAAAGCGATCAAAACCGGCGACGAATGGCGAACCATCATCGGCTGCAAGACTGCCAGATCCGCCTATCGCGACCATTACGGATGCGAACAGACAAAGAGATCTCGGATAGAGCATGGCACATTGACTTAGCATCAGAGCTTTCAGCAGTGCGTGAAACAAGGAGGGAAATAATGGCGGCGCATCATGATACATCAAAGTGCCACCAACCGTTGGCCGATGATCTGCAGTCCGATCATTCGTGCCGGAAACTTTTTTCCAGCCCGTTCCTGAACATCAATCGAGCTACCGATCCTGTTTGACGTTCAGGACTCGGCGATTCATTTCGCGACGCTGTTCCAGTGGAAGTTTTTCGATTTCGTCGATGTCGATCGAATCGAAGGTTTCTTTGAATCGCACCAGTGGGTCCAAGTGGGCTGCGTAGTTCCAGGAAAGGCACTCCATCACGCCCATTCGTCGGGGCACGGTTACGGTGAACGCCTCCAATTGAAGCCCCTTCGATTTTCCCGGATAGAGTCTGCCGTCCCAGTTAAGCGATTGCTTGGTGTTATGTACCAACAGACGCGCGACCTGCAAAAAATGGTCGTCGGCCGTGAACAAATACAGACGGTAGTAGTCGAAGGCCGAAAACGCAAACCCGAGGTCCGCTGCGGAATGCCCCGTGGCGATCACCGTCTGGCCGACGATACTTCGTGACGCGGGAAAGTCGGTTTTCTCGTGTCCCGTTTCCGGCGGCACGTCATAGGCATACATCCAAGTTTCGGTGTAGTGTGCTGCCTGAACTGCTGCGTCCATCCAATCGTCGTCGCCGACCAGATCGTACAAAGCCAGGAATGCAGAAATCGCTTCTTGCCCTGTCTCGCGATCGATCACATTCGGGTTGTCGATAACGCTGCCGATGTAACTGTATTCACTGTGGATCGACGTTCGGCAGTATGCACCGGCCTTTAAAGCAGCATGCTTGTATCGATCGTCCATCGTCGCGACGGACAGCATCACCAAGAAGCGAATCGGGTTGACGGCTCCGAAACGGCTGGTGCTGGACGGTTTGTTCTCCGGGGACTGATGGTCGTAGGCCAGGAAGTAACTGCCATCATCGTTTTGATGGTTGACCAACCAGTCACCAAACTTTCGGCACGCGCCGATCCATTCGGGCTTGTCAACGCCGTGACGTTTCATCAATTGCCAAGCCGACAACATCCCTTCCATTCCCGTCGTTGCGACACGCAGGGCGGTTCCACCACGCGGGTTGTCGCTGGGACGCCAGGTGCCGACGGGTTGATCGCGCGAGGTGGCGTTCGTACGAGCCGGGTCATACCAGGTCCGCGGCAATCCGGTTGCCGAAATACTGTGTCTGGCCCAAAAATCGATCACCTGAACGCCCTTGTCGCGTAGCGTTGCATCGTTCGAATCGAATCCGTGTTGCAACAGAAAATACGCGTTGGGTATTTGACGCCCGATGAATCCCATTTGGTAGTTGTATAATCGCACCGTACCACTGGGCACATAAACAGAAAACGGAAAGCCCGGTGCGTCGTATCCTTCAGCGGTTTTCGGGCCGACCCAATAGTGATCTAGCGTTTCGATCAGTCCGTCAAAAACGCTTTGCACGTTGACCGGATGGATCGGCGGTTGATACTGATCAAACGCCAATCGCCAACTCGATTGGACGGTCTTGGCATAGGTCGGCGTCGATAAAAACGAGACAACCAGATCGTACCGATGCTGCACACCTGACGTGACGGGATGGCTGCGATTAGCCCACGTCTTTCGCGAGTGTCGCAGTACATGATTCCGCTGGCCCTCCGAGCCCGGGAACATGAACACCAGAGATGTTTCATCACGTTGCCGTACGCCGAGTGAACCAAATTGCATTCTCGGGTCAACGGCCTGCTGCAAACCGCCCTCGCCGGCAAACGTCGTCGGATCGGCGTTACAGTGAATCAGCGAAACGGTCCGACCCGTCTGGTTTTCACGTGTCGCAACCACCGGCAGGGGCAGTCGGTCCTCGCGAAACAAATAATATTGATCGCCGGAATGCGTCGCGAGCTCCCCGGCCATTTTGGTTTTGAAGTTGGTGCGATACCAAATCGCCGGCACAAAAAACTCCGAATCATCGATCGTACTTTCCGATGCAGTTTGAATTCCAAAGATTGTGCCGAATGCGACGTCGCTGTCACTTGCATCTTCGACTTCAACGACACGTGTTAATCGAAAGGACGAAGGTTGTATCGGTGAGAAACGATCACTGAACACGAATCGCGTCCCGCTTTCACTTTCGATTACACCGGTGCAGACAAGTGTTTGTTCTTCCAGTCGAACATCGGCATACGAACCGTCCAGTTGTTTTCCGTCCAGAATCAACGATAGCGGCTTTTCGGCGGTGTAGGTCGGCAATGTAAGACCGGCATACCGAAAGTGGATCGAGAATTTTCGGTCTACCGAGTCAGGCACCGCTCGAAGACTGGCATCGCCGGAACTGAGTTCGATTTCATCAGCAAAGCTGTTGCCGACTGCGAACATGATTGCGATGGTGATGGCGATTCCAACTCTCATAATGTTGAAACGGATCACGGCTGACGACTGGAAATCCTCGCTCCCAGCGGAACGAGTTCGTTGAATCGATCAACCGGTTCTTTGGCCGTCCACGCGATGCCGCGAAGCAACAACGTGCGGAAAATCGGATCGTCGAACGTCCAACTGTAATGTCCGGGAATACTGACAAAGACGCGGCCGGCATCCTTTTCGTAAATCCACACTTGGGGTTGGGCGGCGCCCTGTTCTACGCTGGAGGCCAACAACGTCACATTCATCGGGTCTCCGGTGAGCAACCAATAACTTTCGTCGTACAGGGATAGCGGCCCCAGATTGCGCATGATCGGATGGTCGGTGTTGTGCACTTCCAAGTTCAACGGTCCATGGCGATAGGCGATGCTGCCGCCCCGCGATGCCAGTCCGATACGTTTCGAAAAGTCTCCGACCCGCTCGTCGCCGTTGACGGCCCAGTGGATGTACACCGCGCCTTTTCCACGGCCAAAGTAATCGTCCATCGCTTTCTGGCGGTGGTCATTCCAGGCACCCTTCTGGAAAAAAATCAATACGTCTGCGCGTCCCAATTGTTCGTTGCTGGGAAAGTCCCACGCGGTGTCGACGTGCACATTTTCCGCCGCGCTGAGCAACTGGTACCATTGGACTTGCCAGGCAGGATAATCGTGTTCGCCCGGGCCGTGGTCCTTGTTTCCCGCCACCAAAACGATTTCTAACGGACGTGCCGGTGTGGTCGGTTCCACGGAGCCGGCCAGGACATCAGCCACTTCGGTGGGGGTTCGAGTCGGCGGAGCTTGCAACTTTCCCGCAAGCGGCATCTGTGGCGGAGGCGTCAACAAGAATGTCATCAAGTCACGCACTTGGTCGGGCGCTAATTTATCCAACAACCCCGTGGGCATGATCGAAGCCTTTGCGGGTTGGCTCGATTCGATTTCGCTGGGCATGATCGCCGTGACTTTGCCGTTTGCATCACCGATCAACAGGCGGCCATTGTCCGAACGCATCACGCCGGTCAAGACGGTGCCTTCTTTCGTCAAGATGTTGTGGCCGATGTAATCGGGGTTGATCGCATAACTGGGGTGCTGAATGTCTCGCAGTACCGATTCGTAATCACGCTGCCGCAGGTGTCCCAGGTCGGGGCCGATCGTTTGGCCGACGCCGTTGATCGCGTGACACTGAAAACATGCCGCCGCGGCGCTGTGAAAGACACGGCGACCGTGCCCCCAATTGCCGCCCTCCAGTTCGGCGATCTGCAACTGCGCGGCGGCGGGATCCGGCTCGTTCGAATCCCTCACCCACGGCAAGTAGAATCGGTTCAGCGGCAAAGGACGCAGTCGATCGTCTTCTGCCGTGCGAATCGCAGCCGTCAAATCGATCGGCTTGCCACCGGTTGGAGTCATTTGGATGGTGATTGGAACGCGCAGCGCAGCTTCACCTGTGACCGTGACGGTTGATTCGAAATGCCCCTGCTTCGTTGCGTCGTTTGCGATCGCCACGTTGCCGTTGTGCATCACAAAGGGCACAGAGGCACGAACGACCAGCGTGACGGTTTCCTCGGGTAGCTCGGCGTCCAAACGGGATCCCGGTTGGACTTTGGGTCGCAGCACGTCGCTTAGATCAAGCAACGTGTTCAGCGTCAATGAGCCGTGCTGATTGGACGCCGCCATTTTGGATCTCAGGTCGTCGTGGCTGGCGCTGTGTTGTGTCATTTGATCGCTTACTTGCCAATCCAAATGCGGCAACCAGCCACTCCACGACTCGTTGCTCTCGGCGGACTTCCAAGCTGCGTTGACACCGCCGAGGGTGAAGTCGACATCAATTTGCGGATGACGGGGTGCCGTCTTCGTTGCGGTGCCCTCCGATTTTTCAAGCGAAGGCAACGTCACCGCATAATGAACATTCGCCGTCATCGGGTCCGTGGCAATGACCAGGGTTCGCAAGTCGTTGGTGATCGACACGCCGTGTACCGCCAATTCAAATCGCGGCGCCCTTGATTGGCGCCGGACGACGGCGTAGGGAGGCACCAAGTTTTCGAAACGATCCCCGGCGCTGACGTAACTGCCGTATTCAACTCGCGCATTTTCCACGATGCCTTTTAATTGCAGCGGATCAAGCGGTTGATCAAATGCAATGTTGATTTCCCGCTGGCCGGCGGCCCAGGTCGCGACGGGTCTGGCTGCATCCTTGTTGGTCGTCTTGATGCGAAACAACTTGCCGATTCCAGTGGGTCCGGTTCCCCAATCTGGCGGACCCGTGTGGCAAGCGACGACCAAATCTCCGTCGGGCGCCACGCAGGCGTCCACGGTCAACATTTGCAAACACGCGATCAACTGAGTCCGGGCAACATATCCGAACTGGGAATTGACCAAGGAGGTGCGCCACAGTTTGCCGCGCGATTCGCCGCACACGATGGCGTCGCCGGCCCAGTGATCGGGTCCGAATACAGGTCCGCCATTGACGCCTTGATTGAAGATCATGCCACAGGTCGATTGATGTTGTGGCCCATAGTTAAATGTCGAAGGTTCATCCAAAACATCCGGGTTGTGTTTCGGGTGCCGGGGTGGAAAACCGTAATGGCGGCCGGTTTGGATGTGCAGCAATTCGTCAAAGGGATTCCCATTGGCCAACCAAGTCGCCCCTTCCTGTTCGGTGCAAAACAAGTCGCCTTGGGGATTAAATGCGAATGCGATCGGGAATCGGATTCCGGTACAAACGGTTTCCCGCGTTTTGAAATCAGGCGAAAGACGCTGCACGGTCCCCCGATCACTATCCAGCCGGTAATGCGAGACACCGTCGTCGTCGATCAGAAACGCGTTCGAGTAATCCGCCGTTCCCAATCCGAAATACAATGATCCGTCAGCGGCCATCGCCATTCCGGTCGCATCAACGTTTTGTGGGATCTCGTTCCAGCCACTGGCAATGACGATTTCCTGGTCGGCGCGATCGTCGCCATCCTGGTCAACGATCAACGACACTTTCCCCTTGCTGGGCGTGATGACTCCATTGCCTTGGGGAAACCCGTCCGGCGTCAGAACCATTCCGATCGGACCGCGCAGACTGCCTTCGTTCTTCCAAAACAAATTGGCTTCGTCTTCGATTCCGTCACCGTCGGTGTCGGACAGCAAGTGTATATCGCCGTTGTATCCCAGGGTGACAAGCTTTCCGTCTCGACGGAAACGTACGCTATTGACGTTGGTCAGTTCGACCGGAATTTCGGTCACGTGAAATCCGTCGATCAGCATCTGTATCGGCGGCGGTGCGTCCGCTTTGGTCAACGGGATTCCCACCATCGATGCCCTGATCGCCTCGGGAAGCGTTTTCTCAAGACGCTCGTACTTGGTGCCCAAGTAGGACTCGATTTCGGTGATTTGTTTTTCGCCAAGTGCGTGGTCGTACAGCAGAACTTCTGCGATATCGCATTTCAGAGCACATCGAATCTGTTCGCGATTGGCATCATGAAATAAGAAACGAGCCCCGAGAGTCAGTTCTTCGAGTGACAGGTGACCGGGAACATACTCTCGCTCTCCGGCATCTCGTCCGTCGACCCGCAGCTTGGCCTTGCCGGTGGCCGCGTCGACCGTCACGGCAAAGATTCGCAATTGCCCGAATCCAAAACGGTCATCGCACAGGTTTCTCGCACCGCCGAATCCCTTGCCCTCGACGTTGATGTAGTCAACCTGCGAGGAAGCGGGCGGCCCCAAATCGACATTGAAACCGGTGACGTAGTCCAATGTCCCGGGCGAGTTTGCCCCAAAGAAACCACGAAAGTCGCCGGGGTTATCCAGCGCCGCGGCGACGAACAGCAGGGTCAGTGACTGTGTCGTTGTGGGGTGTGACGTGCAACGCAGTCGGTCCGATTCGCCGTCAAAGCGGACCACAAAATCGTCTTCAATTTTGACCAGCTGCGGCTGATGCTCCACGACCGTTTGGTTGAAATCACGCCCCGACGGCGACCGATCGGGCCAGCTGACGATCGGTTTTGGAGGCGTCGACGCGGCACCGGAAACCAATTCTCGCCCCAGCTCTTGAGCGTCCAGCCAGAACAACAATCCATCACCAGGCGGTTCAGCAGCCCGCAACCCGGGTGTGCCGACGAGAGCGACAAAAGCAACAAGGATTGAGAGCGGTATCTTCATGATGTTGAGTGACGACAGGGTTGGTTTAATTCTCGACGAAACGATCCATTCTAGTTGATCGCGTGATTCGGATGCCATCGCGTCGTCGTGATTACGCGAGGCGGTGGAAAACCCGTCGCGTGCGGTGATGAATCCATCACCGATGGGTGCGATAATCAGAAATCGACAAACGGAAACAGCGGTTTGAGTGCGATGGAAAACGGATCGCTGGTCCGGCGGGGAGTCGATTCAAAATTGGCACGACTTGTGCGGTTAACGATGAACTTACGTGAGTGACGTACGATTCGATTTTTCCGTCCCCCAACTAGCCTTCGCCATGATTCCATGCAGACTTTCTCCGCCGCTGTTCTTTCGGCCGCTGTCGATTCGGATGCTCTCGGCATTGGGCGTGATCGGAATGGTTCTGGCTGCCGG
>JAGQPO010000008.1 GCA_020426665.1 Planctomycetales bacterium | reverse complement strand
AGTGGCAAAGCCAATTCGACGCCGCATTCAATGCTTGGCTCTCACCATTGGGAGTCAGCATTCGCGAAGTACCTGATTCGGGAAGTCGATTTGGCGTTTCCGGACGCACCCAAGGCGACATACGATTCGGCGACGTTCGGATCGCTGCCGTACCGCTTTCACAAGACGTGCTCGCAACATCGGTTCCGCACAGTGCGATGGTCCAGGGAACATGGGCCGGCGACATCCTGATCAACGCCAACGCGACCTGGAATGACCTGCATGAAGTTTTCGCGGTAGCACTTCACGAATTCGGGCACGTCCTTGGACTCCAGCATTCGTCGGATCCGGCGTCTCTGATGTTCTACCATGGCGTCAACGATGCGGCCGGCCCACAGGCGGTCGATCTGCAAGCGCTACAGAAACTGTATTCCGGAATCCGATTCGAAGAGAATGACAGCGACCACACCGATTCCAACGACGGCGAAGGAGATCCGGTGGATCTGGGGATCATCCCTCCCGCGGAATTAGCTGACGCGATCCCGTTGTCGCCGTCGGTTGGAACGACGCTGCGTTACCTGGCGGTCGGCGAGATGATCGATGGGGTCGCGCCAATTTACCGGCTTGATCCATCGCCCGTTGAAGCGGACGGACTGGAGAATATTACGATCGCGTTGCAGTCAACCGGCGCCAGTCATTTAACTCCACGGATCGTCGTCTACAGCCAATATGGAAAGGCCATCGAGACGAGCGTCCTGCATGACGGCCAGGGTAATTTGATCGTCCAGGCATTCGGTGTCAGCGCAAACAAAGTTTATTATGTCAAGGTTGACGCGTTACCGGATGCACCGCCGATCTCGCAAAGCGGTGGTTTCGAGATTGTGATGGACTACATCCCGGAACTGCTGGAATCGCACAAGGTCGCCCAGATAACGCTTAGTCCTGAGAAACCAATCGCGGAACAAAATTTTGCGGTCGCATCATCTCGACTAGTCCATCTGCATGTGCAGTTCAACGGGAAATCGAGCACCAGTACAACGACCACAAATCCAGTCGTGTTCGTGCAAATGGTCGATGCCTCGGACCATGTCATCACTCAAATCGCAGTGGAGAAAGGACGATCCCACTCCGCGCCGTTGGTCTTTCTGGAGGCAGGCGACTACACCCTTCGTTACGCAGCCGCCAGCGGTCCAAACGGCGTCGGTGATTCAGAGTTGTCTATTTATTTGGATGAGGTCTCTCTGGACGTAGGCCCAGGCGTTTCAAACCCCAACGGGTTACCATATCTGGCATGTACCGAACCCGGTGCTGATCCGAACTTTTGTTTCGGCTACCAGTCAATCGCACCTGAAAACCCGACGTTCCCCACCAGCGGTCCGCCAATCGATCCAGGTTATCCATGGTGGTACAGTTATGGATTCACGTGCAGCGACTACTCACCGCTTGACCGGCAAGACCCTAGCATTGATCCGCTCTGGTGGGAGTTCTTCGTCACTCAGTGCGACGCCACACCAGTCGATCCACCACCAGTCGATCCACCACCAGTCGATCCACCACCAGTCGATCCACCACCAGTCGATCCACCACCAGTCGATCCACCACCAGTCGATCCACCACCAGTTGATCCACCACCGGTTGATCCGCCACCGGTTGTCCCCGTCAGCCCCTGGCAAAATCAATCGATGGCAGCTGATGTATCAGGAGACAGTCACGTGACGTCGCTTGATGCATTGATCGTTATCAACTTGCTTGGCATTTCCCGAGGGGCCCCGATCGCTGTCAGCGGTTCGGCCACGCAGACCTACGCGGACGTTAACGGTGACTTTTTAGTGACCGCGCGGGATGCGCTTTCGGTGATCAATTCGTTGGCAATTCAGCAAACGAATACTGCGGCGGCAAATACAGTAGCGGCAAACGTGGCGTTTGACGTCGCAACGAAGCCGAAACAAGAACCGGTCCAAGATCTTGCGATCGCCCAGTTGTTCTAAATTCGATCTCCGCGATCCAACGCTTTGATCGCCGAGCGATCAACAACGTTTCACGACTCTGCAAGAACAGGGATGCGTGAAGCGAAATTGACCATTTCGGCAATCGCCGTTCTGATGATCATGATTTGCGCGGGAATCTATCGCACGCAAAAAATGGCCGCGACATGCCTAGTCCACAATCGGCATGCTGGCCTGGTAGCGACTACTTATAAGGGGACCGGCCAGCATGCCGGGAAATTTCCGGGCGAAGCACTAGTCGACTATCGCGATTGGGGGGGGATGGCAACGGGCTCACGTCGCTGTCCGCGGCGATTGCACTTTTTAGCAAAAAATGCAGTATGATGAATCCGGTCCGCCGGTTCGCTCGTAACAGAGCCTTGGTGTTAGATTTGATTCACTACTGCTTGATTCGCGGCAACTCGTAATGCGATGGATCTATTCGATTCTATTGGTACTCGCGGGCGGATTCACGGCAGTGATGATGTACCCGTCCATTGGTGATCGGGTACCGACGGAAGACCCAGACATCGACCCCTCGGTTCCTTCTCCGCGTCTTTCACCGGAACAGGTTGTCGCCTGCCAGGTCACCGCAATGCACCAATCGATAGCGGATGAAAGCCTGTTGGTCCCCTGCTACAGTCTGGCATCACCGTCGAATCGCGCAATGACTGGCCCACTTCATCACTTTTGGGCGATGTGTCACTCGCCACCTTATGACCTGCTATGCGAGAGCGATTCATGGCAAATTGGAAAAGCACAGATTGAGGATTCGCGCGCCAGCGTGATCGTTTCTGTGTTGACTCACGATGGTCCAAGGGGATTTGAATTCCAGCTCAGCCGGCAACAGAGTCAACCTGTAAAAGATTGCTGGATGACAGATTCGGTAGCTGTTTTACCCATCCTGGACGTGACTCACCGGCCATCGGCGGAGGGGAGTTAGCGGGGAATGTCTAATCAAAACAAGCCGGCGTGCGATTGCCAGAAACAGATTGACCAGACCGACGAACAGTTGCTCAAACGCATGGCTCAACGTGATGAGATCGCGTTACGAGAATTCATTTCTCGGTATGCCGCGCAGGTCACGCGTGTGTGTAGCAAAATTTGCTTCGATGAGCACGTCGTCAACAGTCTTGTATCCGAAGTGTTCTGGGAAATCTGGCACCGCAGCACAACTTACGACTCCAGCCGAGGCTCGGTGCGAACATTCCTGATGATCATTGCTCGATCAAAGTCGGTCGACCAGCGACGATCCGATTGCGCAAGACAACGACAGCGTTCCACGGCAGCAAATAGTTATCCTCACGAGAACCGTGGAATTGAGTGGGAAAATCGTACCGATGATTCATTGACTCGCGCGGAGACGGCATCAAAAGTGCGGATGGCGCTATCAGGTTTACCGAAAACCCAAAGGCGCGCGATCGAGTTGGCATTCTTCGATGGTTTTACGCACGAGCAGGTCGCCGAGCAGCTTGCAGAGCCACTGGGAACCATCAAGACAAGAATTAGGCAAGGGCTAAAGAAATTGAGAACCGCACTGGCATCGCACGAAAGGAATCAGGAATTGCAATGAATTGCGAAAGTGTGCAGAGCAATCTAGTCGAATATCTGCTCGGTGAGTTGGATCCGGTCACCCAGCGGAGAGTCCAGGAACACCTTGCACACAATTGCGAGCAGTGTTTGGCAGAATTGCGACGGCTCGATGACGGAGTTTCGAGTCTGTACGGGATGTTTCCGCAAGATCGAACGGATCAGGTGCGTGCATCAGAAATTGCATCGAATGTCCTTTGCCGCCAGCCTTTCGACGACTTGCCAGTCCCGGCAGTCGTCGCGCAAAGCCGGCCGCGGGTTTGGTTGCCGGTGGCATATGCATGTTGTTTTGCGGTGGGATTCCTCGGCGTTTTGTTGGTTCTTACCAGCGGTCAACCTCAAACAGAAACAGCGGCCACTTCCGCAACGATAGCCCCATTTCCAATGCCGCGAGCCTTGGTGGCGTTGGAGGTTTCGGCGCCAGGGAATGAGATGAACATGGTTTTTCTGTACGACAATACAAATCGCGAACTCCATTTTTTTGGCAAGCGATTGGTCGATTCGCACAGCGGTCAAAGCATTGCGATCACTTGCGGTCGCAGTGGCGGTGAAACCTTGGTACTTAAAAAGTTACACATTGACAAAGATGGCCGTTGTCAAACGATTATCGACCTTTCCGATCTCAACGAGATCCAAGAGTTCTTTGTTCAAACGATTCCTGGATCGATTAGCGAAGGAGCGACGCTTCGCGATTACGACAACAGCCAAATCATTGCGCATTCGCCCTTCATGCCAAGGCACTAGTCCTGAACATCCGGCGGTGATTCCCGAACATGCCCATCTTGACCATCCCCAAGTCGTTGATGCGGCTTTCTAAAAACGTGCGAATACCGCGTGACATTCCTTTTCATTTTCCAACGCAAAACGTGCGTTCATGTCGTGCAGGCCGACGTGGATTTGCACGTGGTAGAGTCCCCCGCTGGCTCGTCCAGCAGGCACCATTGTTTGGTTATTAGAACCATCGCCGCCAGTAACACCTCCCCGGTTGGCTCGCCCAACCGGAACGCAAGTTTTCGGCATTACCAACACCGATTTTCACTCTCCAGCCTTGATCACGGAGCGATCAACAACTTTGCACGACTGTTTTGATCGATCATCCCCGCACTTGCAATCAATCGAGCGAATTGTTGATCGTTCCGAATCTGATCGAGATCATGGTCTTGCATGGCGATTTGCGCTATCGAAACATCATTTCGTAATGCTTTTGCAAGCCACGTGAACGCATTGCGTTGCCGTTTCTCGGCGTCCGCAGACTTTACTTCAGAACTTGCCATCGCATAGATCCCTGCGATCTGCAACTGCTCACGGGGACCGGGAGAAAGCTGGGCCGCACTGATCGCGTCGGCGATGCCGCTATCGAATTCACCGTGTCGGGCGTGCAGAATTCCACGTGACGCAACTGCCGCGGCGGAGTTTGGACGCAGCTCGCACAATCGCGTTAACATCTCAATCGCTTTGTCAGGCTGGTTGATCCTTTCCGCATAGACATACGCAGCATTATTGATCGCATGAAAGTTGAACGGTTGAATTTGAATGGCTACCAAGTAATCGTCCAAGGCCGCTTCAGGAGACTCCGCCAGCCGATGATTGCCGCGTGCGACCCAGTCGTCGGCGTCCACCGGTTTGACCTGCATTGCGGCAATGCGGTCCGCCGCAGCCAATTCACGCTGGCCGATCACTTCGTAAATCTCGGCACGAAAAAACAGCATTCGTGTCGTTGCTTTCCCACCGTCAATTAACGTTCCAAGGTCCTCCAAGGCCTGGTGGTTGTTTCCGAGGCGGTGAGATGCGACGGCTCGATTAAACCGCAACACCATCATGTCAGGCGCGATTCGGACACACTGGTCAAAATCGTCGAAAGCTGCCTGATAGTCGCCCATTTCCAAATGGCATAGGCCCAAATTAAATCGGGTCGTGACCAGACCCGGACTCAAGCGATGTGCGACGTCAAATTCGCTGTGCGCCGAACGAAAGTCTCCACGCATAACATCCAGCGTCGCCCGATTGAACCACAACGCAACGTTGGTAGGCTGTGACGACAGACGTCGATCGACCTGTTCACCCCGTTGTGCAAGTGAAGCTTTTCCCGATTCGGTCGGCGAAATCTGGTCGGGTGCAAGCAACAGTGCGATCCGTTGCCATTGTGATTCCTGCTGTCGATGTCCAGCCAATTGCCCATCATCGGTTCGGACGGCAAGCGATTGCTCGGCTTCGACCATTAAATGAGCCAATCCCCCTAACCGTTCGGACAAACGTTGCCGATCTTCGGCCTTCAATCGATTTGCTCCTGAGAGTTGTTCCCAGTTCTCCGAACCGATATGCCACGCGGACATGACTCCGGTGGATTCTTTTAACCCTTTTTCCAGAAACTCGACTTCGCGTCTGGGAGACGACAGCTCCAGGATCAATTCGGGCAAGTCGTTAATGGTTTCTTGATATCGGAACTGGGCGTCCAAGGCCGCAATCCGCTGGCCGCGCCGCCAAATCATCAAACCGCTGATCAACAAGATTCCCGCAGCCAACATGGCGACAGTCGATCCCGACGAGAGGCGTGGGTGTCGCACGCACCATTTCGAAAACCGCTCGCGTCGCGAGGTTTCCTTGGCGTATTTCAACGGCAAACTTTTCTGGTGACGGGTCAGATCCTCCAATAATTCGACGGCGTCACCATAGCGGTCGTCACGATCCGGCGCGAGGCATTTATTGATGATGGATTCCAATCCGCGGGAGACACCGGAGTTGGTCGAACGCACCGAAGCGGGGGTTCGGCAGCGGTTTTTAATTACCGTTTGAAGCTCAAATGCCTCCCCCGATTTCGGAGATTCGAAGGGCTGTTGCCCTGACAGCATCTCGTACAGGATGACTCCCATCGAAAAGACGTCATCACGTTGATCGGCTGCTACTCCGGATTCAAGCGACTGCAACTGCTGGGGTGACATGTATGGCAGCGTTCCACCAACCACGCGTGTGGTCGGAAGTTGGTCGGAGGCTGCCAAGTTAAAGTCCAGCAACACGGGAGTGCCGTCGTCCGCCAAAAGAATGTTGGCGGGTTTCAAGTCACGATGCACGATGCCACGTCGATGCGCGTGGGCGAGCCCTTCGGTTGCACCGATAACCATCGCGACGATCGCATCGACATATCCCAGCGATGCGTATTGTTCCAATTCGGTCGCCGAGGGTGTTGGAATCATGACATCCGGCGTATCGCTGGTGTCGGCGTCTGCCTGGCCATCCGACGGAACATCGTCCTGTCGAACCAACGATTGGATCGTGGAATAATGCCGCTCGCGCAACGTCGAAACAAGCTCTGCGGCGGGCCCATCCAGCGAGGCCCAACGGCGGCTGTTGGCGACCAAATCGGCCAAGGTCGTTGCCCCAAGAAAGGGCATACAGATTCCTGTCAATTCCTGGTCCCGGTGAACCGAATAGACCGGAATGATCGAAGTGTGCTGTAGCGACGCAAGGCAATCGGATTCATCAGTCGCAAGTGACGTCAGCTTTAGAACCACGACGCGTCCTGCCAAGTCGCCTTGCCGTGCCAGGAAAACTCTCGAAAACGCACCTTCCCCGATTCGCGACAGCAGCGGGTATCCGGCGAACGTTTCCCCCACGGCAGGATAATGGACCTGTGGTTTCGACAATTCAGCTTTGGAAAACCGGCGTGATACCGATGCCGGTTGCGAATCATCGTCATCGCCAAGTTTGATCTGTGGCCAGCGATCTCCTTGGACGTCGTATTTTGACGCAATTTCCGTCGACTGGACATCCTCGCCGCGGCGTCGACGTAAACGAAACTCTTCGAACGCCAATTGAGTGCGAAAATGCTTGGCATCGAAAACGTCGGGAAACCGACTCAGGTAATCATGAACACTCAAATCCCGCTGTTCATTGAATCGATACTCCAGATCGATTCGCGATAGTTCCGTCACGACTGCCGCATAGGCTTTGTCATCTCGCGGCGGCGTGTAGTTCGCCAAATCGACATCGCCGCGCTCACGGTCGCGTTCAAAATCGGTAATCAGCGATTCGATCGCATCCCCGACGTCGGCGGTAATCGTATAGTGAATGTCGATCACGAGACGTTTAATGTCGTTCGAAGACGTTTGCGAAATGATTGCAGGATCCGTTCGACGCTGCGGCGTGAAACCGACACGATTTGGGAAATCTCGGCGATTTCGTGCCCGTCAATACGCGCACGAACGACTCGGCGATGGGGTTCCGGCAGCGTAATTAGGATATCATCGATGGTCATCCGCAGAATCGATGTTGCGTCTGATTTGGTTTCATAGTCGCGTTCGCCAATGTGTTTGGTCTGGGAAATGTCCCGTTTACCGGCACGGTGGAATTCGGCAATCATTCGCACCTTGTTCAACGCGATCACCAGCAACAATTTCCACAATTCGTCGCCTTCGGGAATCAAATAATGCCCGTCGCTGACACGCCGAAAAAACGTCCGAAACACGGATTGGACGATGTCTTCTGCGTCAATCCGAACCGCCAAGTCATCCCCCGCATTCTGATCGGCGAGTTTCAACAATCGAGCTGCATAACGCGAATAAATCGCAGTCGCCGCGTCATCCTCACCGGCCTGGATACGAGCCAACAACGACGCATCGCTGCTTAGTCGATTTTGCTCTAGGTCGCTTTCGTTCGTCATGCAATGTGGGAATTCCTGGATCGTCGCGGCAAAGATTGAGAGTCGATTTTAAACGCTTTACCCGCCAATAATCATAGGGAATTTATGAATTTCGTGACGCAGGCAAAATCGATCGCCCGCGGCCGATCCACCCGAGCTTTCGACGACTCAGCTGGCCGTCATTTTCCCGTCAGATGGCAATTGATGCAGGCGGCACTATTCCAAGAGTACCCCGATACCCCCGAATGCTTGCCGTCGGCGTTTGACTGCCGATGTTCGTGGCAATGGGTGCAGGAGACGATGCTGTAGCTGCTGGGTGTCTGGTGGCACTCGGTGCAGCTAAACGTGCGGTGCGGGCCTGAATTGATGTTGAAAGTATGGTTAAAGACGGCTCCCTGCCAGGTGTTCGTGTTGTGACATGTCTGGCAAGTCGTCGGGAATCCGGCCGCAAGATGGCTCGGACTTGTTGTCGTGTCATAATCGGTTTGGTGGCAGCGATCGCAACCGCTTGTGATTCCCGTGTGATTGAACGTCGCTCCGGTCCAGGTCGTCGTGTTGTGACAGGCTTCGCAGTTCGTCGGAAAGCCCATTGCGACGTGATTCGGATTCGTCGTTGCATTGAACTCCGGCGTGTGGCATTGGTTGCATCCCGAGTTGATTCCGGCATGGTTGAACGTTGCCCCGGTCCA